>JAZNIQ010000125.1:0-9374 GCA_045577555.1 Candidatus Fimenecus sp. | reverse complement strand
GAACGACATGGCTACGATCCGACTTGGGGTTTACCATAGTTTCGGGTGGCGCATTGGGTATTGACAGTGCAGCACATCAAGGTGCTTTTGATGTGAACGGTAAAACAATTTGTGTATTGGGTTGTGGTCTTGGTACAAAATATCTTATGGATAATGAGTGGCTGAGAGATGCTGTTTCAAATAATGGTGCATTGATTACTGAGTTTCCGCCATATACTCCTGCAGGCAGAACAACATTTCCCTTGCGGAATCGAATAATTTCAGGCATCAGTCTGGGTACAGTTGTGGTTGAAGCGGGTGAGAGAAGCGGTTCGCTTATAACGTCAAGACTTGCTCTTGAACAGGGCAAGGATGTTTTTGCAGTACCGGGTGATTTGGTAAGCTCTTCATTTTTAGGAACCAATAACCTTATTCGCAATGGTGCAACGCCTGTGTTTTCACCAAACGATATTCTTGAAGCATATTACTTTCGCTATTTTGATAGACTTGGTAAAAAGGAGCGTTTTCCTGATGATGAAATAATAAAACGAGCCCAGAAATATCTTACAATATCTGACCCGGAAAAGCAAAAGTTTCAGGAAAGTTCAAAAAGTGTTAAAGTAAAGGTGTTTGTGAAAAAAGAAGCACCTGAGTACTTGACAGAAAATGCAAAAATGGTCTATGATTTCTTGGGTGAAGAACCAAAACATATAGATGAAATTATAAATAGTTGTGGACTGACTGTTGAAAATACTCTTTCGGCAATAACAGAACTTGAAATTTACGGTCTTGCTACACAATTGAGTGGCAGACGATATAAAATAAATACAGATTAAAAATAGGATGATGATATATGTCAAAACTTGTAATTGTTGAGTCGCCTTCAAAGGCAAAAAGCATTCAGAAATATTTAGGAAAGGATTATACCGTTGTTTCTTCAAAAGGTCATATCCGCGATTTGCCTGCAGCAAAGTTAAGTGTTGATGTAAAGAATGATTTTGCACCAAAATATGCTGTAATCAAGGGCAAGGAAAAGCTTGTAAAGGAACTCAAAGACCTTGCAGATAATTCAGACGCAGTTATTCTTGCAGCCGACCCTGACCGTGAAGGAGAAGCTATTTCTTGGCATCTTGCAACACTCCTTGACCTTGATATGAATGATAATAACCGTGTTAAATTCAACGAAATCAACAAAACAAGTGTTACAAGGGGAATTGAGCACCCTGAAAAAATAGATTTAGATTTAGTGAATGCTCAACAGGCTCGTCGAATTCTTGACAGACTTGTTGGTTACACATTAAGTCCGTTCATTTCACAGAAAATTCGTCGTGGTCTTTCAGCAGGTCGTGTGCAGTCAGTTGCGGTAAGACTCGTTGTTGACCGTGAAAATGAAATAAGAGCATTTAATCCCGAGGAGTACTGGACTCTTGATGCGAAAATGCTTGCACCATCATCTAAAAAAGCATTTAAAGCACAATTTTCAGGTGATGAAACAGGTAAAGTGAAAATTACAAACAAGGAGCAGAGTGATATTTATTTGGAACGTCTTGACGGAGCTGAATATACTGCAACCTCTGTCAAAAAAGGTGTTCGTCGTCGTCAACCTGCACCTCCTTTCACAACATCAACAATGCAACAGGAAGCATCCCGTAAACTTAATTTCCAAGCAAGAAAAACAATGAAAGTTGCTCAAGAACTTTATGAGGGTGTTGAGGTTAAAGGTTTTGGTTCAGTTGGTTTGATTACCTATATGAGAACGGACTCTCTCCGTATTTCAGAAGAATCAAGAGCAGCGGCAAATGAATATATTAAAAACACTTTCGGTGTGGAGTATCTTCCGGAAAAGCCAAGATATTTCAAAACAAAAGCAAATGCTCAGGATGGTCATGAAGCTATCCGACCAACAATGATGGATATTACTCCTGAAATCGCAAAAGCAAGCCTTACAACTGACCAGTACAAACTTTACAATCTTATCTGGAAAAGATTTGTAGCATCATTGATGGCAAACTGTGTTCAGGATACTGTTAAAGCTGAAATTACAGGAGCAAATGAACTGGATAAAGCACAAGGTAAATTTGTAACTTTTGTTGCAAATGGTTATTCAGTACGTTTTGATGGTTATACTTGCCTTTATGAAACAGGTACTGATGAAGACGAGGAGGAAGAAAGCAAACTTCCTAAAATTAATGAGGGCGATGTTATTAAAATGAAAGAATTAGCAGGAAATCAGCACTTTACACAACCACCTGCAAGATATACAGAAGCTTCTCTCATTAAAGCACTTGAAGAAACAGGTGTTGGTCGTCCGTCAACCTATGCTTCAATTATTTCAACTATTACACAAAGAGAATATGTGATTCGTGAGCAGAAACAGTTAAAACCAACTGAATTAGGTGAGGCAATCACAGCACTTCTTAAGGATAAATTTGCAAAAATTGTTAATGTAAAATTCACTGCAGGTATGGAATCACAGCTTGATATGGTTGAAAGCGGTGAAACTGATTATATTAAAATGCTTCATGAGTTTTATGATGACTTTATTGCAACTGTTGATAAGGCGAAGGCAGAAATGCAGGGTCAGAAAATCAAACTTAAAGAAGATGAAACAGATGTTAAGTGTGACAAGTGCGGAAGAAATATGGTAATTAAGTCAGGCCGTTTTGGCAAATTCCTTGCTTGTCCGGGATATCCTGAATGTAAAAACACAAAACCTTTAGTTGTTGAAACTAAAGCAACTTGTCCGGTTTGTGGTGGTAAGGTTATAGAGAAAAAATCCAAAAAAGGTTATGCTTTTTATGGTTGCGGAAATTATCCGGAGTGTAACTTTATGACTTGGGACAAACCAACTGATGACCTTTGTCCGCAATGTGGCAAATCACTCTTTAAACGCAAGGGTGGAATTGTTGCTTGTCTTAACGAGGGATGTGGCTTTGAAAAGAAAGCAGAGCGTAAAAGAAAGGCAAAAGAAGAATAATGAAAGTTGCTGTTATTGGCGGCGGTCTTGCAGGTGTTGAGTGTGCAAAAGCATTGTCAAGAAATGGTATAAAGGTTGATTTGTATGAAATGAAACCTTTGAAAAAATCACCTGCACATACATTGGATACCTTGGCAGAACTCGTTTGTTCCAACTCATTAAAAGCCGAAAGACTTAATTCCGCGGCAGGGCTTTTAAAGAGTGAGATGGCATATTTTCACTCGATTTGTATTGAAACTGCTTATGAGTGCAAGGTTGAGGCGGGTGGTGCGTTGGCAGTTGACCGTCACGAATTTTCAAGAATTATTACCCAAAAAATTAAAAATGATGAAAATATAAACATTATTGAAAAAGAAGTTGTAACTCTTCCCGAGGGGTATGACGGTACGGTAATTTGTGCAGGACCATTGGCAAGTGAGGGACTTTCCGAAACAATCTGTCAGATGTGCGGAAACGGACTTTCTTTTTATGATGCGGCAGCACCCATTGTAAGTGCCGAAAGCATTGATATGGAATGTGCTTTTGCCCAGTCAAGATATGACCGTGGCGGTGAGGCAGATTATATCAATTGTCCAATGAATAAGGCAGAATATGAAGCATTTTATGAAGCAATTATAAACGCTGAAAGTGCCGATGTTCATTCTTTTGACAAGCGAAAAGATGTTTATGAGGGTTGTATGCCCATTGAAGTTTTAGCTTCACGCGGAAAAGATACAATGCGTTATGGTCCTTTGAAACCTGTGGGACTTACCGACCCCAGAACAGGGCACAGACCTTGGGCAAACCTCCAACTCCGTAAGGAGAATAAAGATGGTACTATGTATAACCTTGTAGGGTTTCAGACTAATCTTAAATTCGGGGAACAAAAGAGAGTTTTCTCAATGTTTCCGGCACTTAAAAATGCAGAATTTTTGCGTTATGGTGTGATGCATAGAAATACGTTTATAGATTCTCCCAGACTTTTAAACAGTGATTTCAGTTTGCGCAGCAATTCTTTAGTTTTCTTCGGAGGACAAATCACAGGCGTTGAGGGATATATGGAGTCGGCAGCAAGTGGTCTTATGGCAGGAATAAATCTTGCACGCAGACTTAAAGGTGAGGAAACTGTTACTCTGCCAAAGGATACGATGATTGGCGCGTTAAGCCGATACATAAGCGATGAAACGGTTAGCAATTTTCAGCCAATGGGTGCTAATTTTGGTGTTTTACCACCGCTCCAGGAAAAAATCAGAGATAAACAGGAACGATACATGCAGTTAGCCCAAAGGGGTATGAACTCTCTTAAAGAATTTGCAAATAATAACAATTTAGGTGACTAAAAATGACTGATTTTGAGAAGAAAATCGGATATGAATTCAAGGACAAGTCCTTGCTTAAAAGAGCTTTGACTCATTCTTCCTATGCCAATGAACTTGGCACGGGACTTGATAATGAAAGACTTGAGTTTTTAGGTGATTCCGTTTTAGGATTTATTACAGCTGAATACCTTTTTGAACACTATAAAAACAAGCAGGAGGGTGAGCTTACTAAAAAGCGTGCCTATGCGGTTTGTGAAAAAACTCTTTTTGGCTATGCAGAAAAGATTCATTTAGGAGAGATGATTCTTCTTGGTAAAGGTGAGGAGCATACGGGTGGCAGACAGCGTCCGTCAATTGTTTCGGATGCCTTTGAGGCTGTCATTGCGGCAATATATCTTGATGGCGGTATAGAGGAAGCAAAAAAATTTGTTCTGCCTTTCATTGAGATCTCAGCGGAAGAAAATCCTGTTTTTAAAGATTATAAAAGCACTTTGCAGGAAGTTTTACAACAAAATCCAAGTGAAAAATTTGAATATATTGTTGTGGGTGAAAAAGGTCCTGACCATAATAAAGAATTTGTCGTTGAAATTCATATGAACAGTAATGTAATCGGCAGAGGCGTTGGCAGAAGTAAGAAAAAAGCGGAGCAGGAAGCGGCAAAATCAGCCTTGGAGTTAATGGGATTATGAGTCATTCAAATATAAGTATTTTTGTTCCGCATAAAGGTTGCCCTAATGATTGCAGTTTTTGTAACCAGAGAGCAATCAGCGGACAGACTGTACCTGCTACACCTGAGGATGTGGCTAAGGCGGTAAATACGGCAATTAAATATAATGTTGACCCAAGGAATACAGAAATTGCATTCTTTGGTGGTAGTTTTACGGCGATTGAAGGGGAATATATGTGTTCTCTTTTAACCGCCGCAAAGTATTTTTTAGATACTCATTTTTTTGCAGGTATAAGGGTATCAACCCGTCCGGATTGCATAGATAAAGATGTGCTTGAAACTCTAAAAAAATATGGTGTAACAGCAATAGAACTTGGTGCACAAAGTATGGATGACGATGTTCTCTTGGCAAACCATAGGGGACATACATCACAGGATGTGCGTGATGCATCAAGACTAATTAAAGCAAATGGTTTTGAGTTAGGTCTTCAGATGATGACAGGACTTTATAAAAGTGATTTTATAAAGGATGAATATACTGCAAAAGAAATTATAAAATTACAACCTGACACGGTTAGAATTTACCCGACAGTTGTTCTTAAAAATACTCGTTTAGGATATTTGCAACAAAATGGTGAATACATAGCACCAACGGCCGAGGAAACAGCACCGTTTTGTGCAAGACTTTTACAGATGTTTGAAAACAAGGGTATAAAAGTTATTAAGTTGGGCCTTCATAGTAGTGAAACTGTGGAAAATGATATGGTCGGCGGAGCATATCATCCGGCGCTTCGTGAACTGTGTGAAGGGTATATTTATTTGGAAAAAATTCTTGAAAAATTAAGTGGAAAAGACAAATCAGTCGAATATGACATTTTTGTCAGTGAAAAAGCATTGTCAAAGGCAAAAGGACAGCAGAAAAGAAATGAAAAAGCATTGAAAAATCAAGGTTTTTGTTGTACAATAAAGGGTAGTAAAAATTTAGAAGATTTTCAGATTGAGGTAACAGATTTAATATGATTTTAAAATCAATTACTATGCAGGGTTTTAAGTCCTGCCCGGACAAAACAGTACTTCAATTTAATAAAGGAATAACAGGTGTTGTTGGTCCTAACGGTAGTGGTAAGAGTAATATTTCCGATGCTGTTCGTTGGGTTCTCGGTGAACAGTCCACAAAGAGCCTTCGTGGTTCAAAAATGGAAGATGTTATCTTCAGCGGTACAAAATTCCGTAAGGCAACAGGTTTTGCGGAGGTTACTCTTTGCCTTGACAATTCTGACAGAACACTTGATAGTGACAATGATGAAGTAAGCATTACACGTCGTTTTTATCGTAGTGGTGACAGTGAGTATAAAATTAATGGTGAAAGTGTAAGACTTCGCGACATAAACGAGTTATTTATGGATACGGGTCTTGGACGTGACGGTTATTCAATGGTCAGTCAGGGAAAAATTGCAGAACTCATTTCTTCAAAATCAGGTGAACGTCGTGAAATGTTTGAAGAGGCTGCAGGAATATCTCATTTTCGTTATAAAAGACATGATGCACTTAAAAGACTTTCACAAGCAGAGGAAAATCTTGTTCGTTTAAGAGATATTCTTACAGAGCTTGAAAGTCGTGTCGGACCTTTAAAAACACAAAGCGAAAAAGCACAGAAATTTTTAGTTCTTGCAGAGGAAAGAAAAAATCTTGAAATTGGAATCTGGCTTCATAATATAGAAAAAACACAGGAAAAATTAAAAGAGCAAGACAGAAAAATTGACATTGCCTCTGTTCAGTATAAGGATGCTCAGAAACAACTTGAAGAAATCGAGCAAAAGATGAACGATATTATTGAAAAAAATCGTGAAATCAATATTAAGATTGAAGAAGTTCGTTCATCCACATCGCATTTTGAAGAACAGGCAGCCGAACTTGAAGCTCAGGCAAAGGTTTATGAAAACTCAATTTTACATAATAACGAATCTATTGAAAGACTCGGGAAGGACAAATTAACCGCTAATCAAGATGATGCAGATATTGATGCTCAAATTGCTGAAACCGTAGAGCAAAAGGCAAAGTCACAGGTAGGGTTGGAAGAAGCAGATAAAAAACTTCAGGCACAGATTGCTGAAATTGAAAAACTTCAAAGTGAAAATAATGAGTTTGCAACTGTTGCTGCGGACCTTGCAAAAGAGATTTCTCTGCTTACAGTAAGTCTTGCAGACAATCGCGTTATAAGTGAAACAGCAAATTCACAGATTGAAGAAATCAAAACAAGAATAACAACTATTGATGAACTTTTAGGAAATAGAAAAGAAGCAGTTTTAGCACTTGAAGAGCAAAAAAACAGCGCAAAGAAAGAGCTTGATGACTGTATTGAAAAAATCAATGAGTATAAAAATGCAGTTGACGGTTATCGTATAAAGGTTGAAACAAGAACCGAAAAAAGTGAAAAACTCAAGGCAGAAATTAATGCTCTTGATAGTGAAATAGATCGTAAAAACGAGAGAATAAGAATTCTTGATGACCTTGAAAAAAATATGGAAGGTTATCAGGGCTCAGTACGTAGTGTTATGAAAGAGAGCAAGCGTGGAGCATTAAACGGTATTCACGGCCCACTTTCACAACTTATAAGTGTTAAGGACAAGTATTCTGTTGCTGTTGAAACCGCATTGGGTGTTGCAATTCAGAATGTTGTGGTTGACAATGAAACTGATGCAAAACGTGCTATTGCATACCTTAAAGAAACTCGTGGTGGTCGAGCAACATTCTTACCACTTTCCGCAATAAAATCAAGAAATCTTGACGAGCGTGACCTTGATGACTGCTATGGATTTGTGAATATTGCATCCGACCTTGTAACAACTGATAAGAAATATCGCGATATTGTTGAAAATCTTCTTGGTAAAACAGTTGTTTGTGAGGATATGGATTCAGCCATTTCCATGGCAAAAAAATATAAGAACAGATTTAAGATTGTTACATTGGATGGTCAGGTTATTAACGCAGGCGGTTCAATGACAGGTGGTAGTAAGGCACAAGGTGTAGGAATGCTCAGTCGTTCCAATGAGATAGAAAAACTTACAAAAGCCGTTAACGACTTACAAAACAAAAAAGATTCGCTTCTCATTCAGGAGAAAATGCTCAACGAAGATTTATCATCTGCTATTGCAGACCTTAATGGTATTGAAGGCGATATTCTTTCTGCTAACGAAGAAAAAATTCGTCTTGAGGGTGCATATAATCTCGCAGTACAACAATATGAGAATTCTTCAGGCGGTGTCAGTGAGTTAATTGATGAGGAAAGAATCCTTAACGAGAGAATTGAAAAAATAAATTCAGACAGTATTACAGCAAAGAACAAAGTCGTTGAACTTACAGAAGAAATTGCAGAAAAAGAAAAGAGCCTTGAAGCTGTCAGCGGTGACAGAGAAAGTCTTGCACTTGTTCGCGAAGAACTTACAGCAAAGGCAGAACAAATTCGACTTGAAATTTTGGGTTATGAAAAAGATATAGAATCTGCCGATGATAATGTTCGCCGACTGAATATTCTTAAAGGCTCTCATTCAAATCGACTTGAAGAGCTTGATGCTGAAATAGAGGCATTCAAAAATAAAAATATTTGGCTTACCAAAGATATTGAAAGTCTTCGTGCATCGGCTGATGACCTTCGTAAACAATGCGGAGATGCTAAAACAGATATTGACGAGTTGCTTGAGGCACGAACACAGCTTGAAAAAGAAAATACTGACCTTCGTAATCTTGAAAAAGAAAAGAATTCCGAAAGGGAAAGAATCAGCGGAGACCTTGCACGTCTTGAAGAACGCAAAGCAGCAATGCTTAATGAGTACGAAGAATACAACTCAAAGCTTTATGATGAATATCAGCTGACAAGACGTGAGGCAATTGCCCTTGAAATTGTGATTGAAAATATTGGTGATGCAAGAACACGACTTTCAGCATTGAAAAACGAAATCAGAGGATTGGGGTCTGTCAATGTTTCGGCTATTGACGAATACAAGGAAGTTTCTGAAAGATATGAGTTTATGTCCGAACAGATTGGTGATGTTGAAAAATCAAAGGCGGAACTTATCCGTTTAATTGATGATTTAACAACCAAAATGAGTGTTCAGTTCCGTGAGCAGTTCCAAAAAATCAATGTTGCTTTTGGTGAAACATTTGCGGAGCTCTTTGGCGGTGGTAAAGCAGAACTTGTTCTTGAAGATGAAATGAATGTTCTTGAATGTGACATTGAAATTAAAGTTCAGCCACCTGGCAAAAATGTTCAGAATATTAACTTGCTTTCCGGCGGTGAAAAGGGACTTTCTGCTATTGCACTTCTTTTCGCAATTCTTAAAGTCACACCTGCACCATTCGTAATCTTTGACGAGGTTGAAGCAGCGCTTGACGATGTTAACGTTGTCCGTTATGCTCAGTATGTAAGAAGAATGACAAAGAATACACAGTTTAT
>JAZNIQ010000124.1:0-3932 GCA_045577555.1 Candidatus Fimenecus sp. | reverse complement strand
GGTAAAAAAACTTTACCTGACCGGTAAAAAAATTTTACCCAATAATATAATAAGAGTAATATAAAGAAATATATATAATAATATTTGAGTAAAAGAATTTTACCGGTTTTGAAAAAGACACAAAATAATAATGATTGATAATTGCAAAACCTCCCTTTTTTATCAGGGAGGCTTTTGTGTTTTATTTTGCTTTAATTGTAATTATCTTGTTATAGCCCATTCCTCGAATTGTAGTTGGAATACCCACATTTTTAAGATATGAGCCTGTTTTTTCATAATCTGTGCCGTTGAGATTGAATTTATAAACTTTGTTATCATCAAGGCCATCAAATTTAAGCGGTATTGCTTTTTTCATAAAACTTGTTCCTGCGGATGCAATAAATGCAACTGCCTCAGTTTTATCTTCACTCACATAAAGGTTGAACAGAAATTCGTCTTTCTTTGCATCAAGGATTCTGTAAAGGTCTCCAAATTGCACAAGATGGCGGATTTCTTTATAAAGTTCCACATTTTTCTTTCCGATTGCAAGGTCATCACGGCTGTACTTTGTGAGATTTCCGCCAATTCCTAAAGAACCCTGCATTGCAATATTAAAACGGAAATCAAGGCTCATTGGTGAGTTGTACCAGTTGACATCTGTTACCCATGCACGCATAACCTTTGCCGGTCGAAGATATGTAAACCATTTCTGCATTGTCATTCTGTCTATTGAATCCGTATTATCACTTGTCCAGACCTGGTCAAAGTGGAGAAGTGCACCATAATCACTTCTTCCGCCACCTGAAGAACAACTTTCAATAGCAACATCGGGATGTTTTTCTTTAAGTCGGTCAACAATGTTATAAACAGCCTCCGTATGTCTTAACCACAACTCCTGCGGACAAGCAAGGTTTTCTGCACCTGTTTCTGACAAAGGTCTGTTCATATCCCACTTAATATATTTTATATTGTGGTTTGTAAGCATTTCATCCATACACTCAAAAATGTATTCCTGCACATCCTTGCGTGTCATATTGAGCACCAACTGATGACGGAGAGTATGAGCAGTTCTTGTGTCATAATGATATGCCCAATCGGGATGTTTGCGGAACAAGTCTGAATCAGGGTTTACCATTTCAGGCTCAAACCACAGACCGAAGTCCATTCCCAATTTATTCACATTATTTATGAGTTCATCAATTCCTTTGGGAAATTTCTTCTTGTTTACAAACCAGTCACCAAGGCCCGCACGGTCATGATTTCTTGCACCGAACCAACCGTCATCCATGACAAAAAGTTCAACACCCATTTTAGCTGCAAGTTTTGCCAGTGCTGTCTGGTGTTTGCTGTTGACATCAAATTCTGTTGCTTCCCATGAATTATAAAGTACGGGGAGGATTTTATTATTAAACTGTTTCGGAAGAACATTGTTTATGGCAAAACGGTTCATTTGTCGGCTCATTTCACCAAAACCATTTTGCGAATAACCGCAATACACCTTTGGAGTTGAAAAATTTTCCTGCGGCTTAAGTTCATATTTAAAGTCGTGGTCATTAAGTCCTAATGAAACTCGTGTTACATAAAAAAGGTCACGGGTGCAAAGGACTTTGAAATTACCGCTATATGCAAGTGTACCGAAATACACATCGCCCTGTTTTTCGTCGGCATTCTGATAAGCGATGAAATAAGGTGACTGATTATGTCCGCTTGTCCCCTTTTTGCTATCAAAAACAAGTGCACCGCCCTGCAATTCGGACTCTGTTTCAACAAATTCACCGCCCCAACTTCCGTTTGTATTTTTGAAAGTATAGGGGTTGGTTGACGGCAGAGTAAGCTCTGCAGACAAAACTCTGTCAAGAATGATTTTTTCATCACCCGTGTTTTTGATTTCTGCCCAACGGGTGATTATATCATCATTATCCTGAATTTTATATTTAAGTGCGATTTCCAAAGGATAAACCTTGTCCTTGAATGTAACTGTCAACAGGTTTTCCTCTGCATTTGCATCCACAAACTGAAGCTCGATTTCACGGCATTTGTCAGAAAATTGAACTTTCAAATCACTTTCACGGTACATTGTTCCGCCAAAAACAGTAAACTCCTGTTTTGCCATATCAAGACGGGTATGGTTTGAATTTTCGTCCCATATATCCGTGGTTTCATAATCATTCAAGTTGCATTTTTTGCCCCAATGAACATGGCGGTTGTATCCGTATTTATCCACGCCAAGCACATAATGGGTGTTTTTTGTTTCAAGCACAAAAATATTATTATGAAGTATATGTATTGCCATTTTTACTTCCCCTTAAATCAATTTTCCTTTGGGTTAAGTATAGCAATAAAGCAACATAAAAGCAATACCAAATAATCAACAACACTGTTCCGAAATATTTCATTGTTAATTAAAAAAGGCTACCCGAAGGTAGCCTTTTTTTATTTAAGAATTTCCTTATAAAGTCGGATATATTCGTTTGCTGATTTACCCCAGCTGTTGTCACATTCCATTGCACGTTTAACAAGGATGTTCCAGCCCTCTTTATTTGAGTAGCCTTCGATTGCTCGTTTGATAGTATAAAGCATATCGTGTGCATTGTAGGTTGAGAATGTAAATCCGTTACCCTCATTATCACCTGAATCCTTGATACTGTCACGAAGACCGCCTGTTTCACGGACAATCGGAACTGTACCGTAACGGAGTGAAATCATCTGTGAAAGTCCGCAAGGCTCACTCTTACTTGGCATTAAGAACAAGTCACAACCTGCATAGATTTTCTTTGAAAGTGATGGAATAAAGCCGATTTTGAGTCCCATTTTATCAGGATATTTCTCAGCCATCTCTTTAAAGAAGCTTTCGTATTGCCATTCACCAGAACCGAGAACAACAAACTGAACATCTGTTGTAGAAAGCAATTCTTCTAACACAGCTTTTACAAGGTCAAGTCCCTTATGACCTACAAGGCGTGTAACCATACCAATCATCGGCACATCTTCACGAACAGGAAGTGCAAAATATTCCTGAAGCTTTGCCTTGTTAACCTTTTTCTTTTCTGTGAAATCCTCTGAATTGTAATTCACTTCAATGTCCTTATCTGTTTCAGGATTGTAGAGAATGGTGTCGATACCGTTTAAGATACCTGAAAGTTTCCATGCACGCTGATTAAGAATCGGGTCAAGACCGTGCGAATACCAAGGGTCAAGAATTTCATTTGCATATGATGGTGAAACTGTTGTAACTCTGTCAGCACACTCAATAGCACCTTTCATAAAGTTACAGTCACCGTCATATTCAAGGAGTGATGCTGCACTTTCGGGAAGTCCCACAACATCACCCAAAAGGTCCATACCGTATGTTCCTTGATACTGAATATTGTGAATTGTGAAAACTGTTTTAATGTTTTCAAATCCCGGACGATTTGCATAAAGTGTATTGTAATAAACAGGAGTAAGTGCTGACTGCCAGTCGTTACAATGGATGATGTCGGGTTTAAAGCCGATATGCGGAATGATTTCAAGAACTGCACGTGCAAAAAATGCAAAGCGTTCAGCATCATCATAATACCCGTAAAGACCATCACGCTTGAAATAATACTGATTGTCAAGAAGATAGTAGATTACTCCGCCTGCTTTTGCTTCAAAGATTCCGCAATACTGTCTTCTCCAAGCAACAGGAACTGAAATACTTGTTATAAACTTCATTGTATCTTTAAGTTCCTGACTGATTGTGTCATAAAGAGGCATTACAACTCGTGCACCGATGAGTCTTTTGCGAAGAGCCTGCGGAAGGCTACCTGCAACGTCACCAAGACCACCGCTTGCTTTAAACGGAAGTGCCTCACTTGAAACGTATAAAACTTTCATATATTTTTCCTTTCAAATTTTTATTAGGCTCCCCACTTGATGGGGAGCTGTCACCGCAAGGTGACTGAGGGGCTAAATTCGTTTTTTAACCTCTC
>JAZNIQ010000123.1:0-6247 GCA_045577555.1 Candidatus Fimenecus sp. | reverse complement strand
TTCACGGAGTGCATCCATAAACTTGATTTGAACAACGTGAGTTTTTGCCTGAATGATTCTTTCGTGAGTATTTGCATAAACAATAATACTCATAAAGAGACCTAAAATAAGGATTGGAACCCAAATGTATCTGTAAATTCTAATATCGTTAAGGTTGCCGGTACCTATAAAGTTCTTTGCAAAGAGTGGAATGATAATACCTGTAACTGAAGGACCAAATGATTCAACAACTGCTTTAATAGATGAAACATTTGCTCTTTCCTGTGTGTTAGGTGAGAGAACAACTACATAATTGTAGTATGCTTCATAAAGGAAATTGTAGAAGAATTGGAAACCTATGTTGAAGAGAAGAACAACAATACATTTTGTAACCTGACTCTCCATTTTTTCATAAGGCATCCAGAAATAACCGATTGATAAAAGTACGGTTGGAATACCCATTGAAATCAAATATGGTCTGTATTTACCTTTTTTGTTTCTTGTATTATCAACAATGTAAGCTCTTACCATTGTAAGAGGGAAACTGATAACAACAGCAATAAGATATATGTAATACAGATTCATCGGCTCAATACCAATGGTATTACCTACGAAAACATTGGTAGCAGATAAAAGTACAGATGAAACACATTGAGTAATAAATCTAATACCCATACCGCCACCGGCAAGAGAAACAATTTCTTTAATTGGCATATAATTGCCTAATGGTGGTGTTTTCCAATATGTTTTCACATAAGAAAAACCATCCTTAACTTTATTAACTAAATTCATATTTCCACTCTCCTTAATATTATATGAAATTATATCACTTGAAAGGAAATAATTCAACATCCATCTGCCTTTTCAAAATATCTTTCTACCAAGTTTTACCTTCATAAGTTGAAAAACCAATTATTGAATTAACTATCTTTGACTGACTTCTTGAAATAAGGCAAAGTTCATCTCCACGATTGTTTTCTAAGCGGATAACCTCTATCTCACGCATCTGTGCATTTTTTCTATAAGATTATTTTCCAATCGTTAAGATTACCTTTAACATATTCGATATTGCACTTACCATCGGTAAATTTAACTGTGGCTAAAATATCAGGAATGCAAAGTGGGAGTGTTATATTTTTATCTATCGGCTTGAGTTTAAGTATTTTGTTTTCATAATCAACAGACAACCCCAATGCAGCATGAAGTGTCGTCCAGCTTGACATTGGTCGTGTGTAGTGATGACCACATTCCCAATGGTCCCAAAATGAGCCTAATCTCATCTGATTATTATGAATGGACTGAATTTCAGTATTCGCGATTTCATTAAGACCTACTGAAAGTGCAAGAGCAGAAAAAGCATAGCCGATACCTGTCCATACTGCTCCTGCCTGACAGTTTTTATATGTGTGAATTGTTGTTTTTTTGTTTTCGTGACAATCAGCATTAATTAAACCTGCTTCGCTGTCAAAATTTTTCTCGAAAATAAATTTCACCACATCACGGATTCTATCATCAGAAATATTACCCGAAATGCCCATCATTCTCAAAAACCATTCACCATCAAGCTGGTCGCTCATAAGAGATTCGTCAGTTTCTGTTTCATTTCTCCAAAGGTTATAATATTCACCATTCCAGAGTTTTTCTTCTAATGAAACTTTACCTTTTTCTAAAATGGTGTTCCATTTGTTTTGACGAGTTTGGTCACCCATTTTCTCTGCAATAATTAAAGCAGATTTAAGTGCAGCCAACCAAAGAATTGAAATATATGCAGGAGTGCCTGAAAAATTCCACGAATCATAAGTATTTCGCTTTGTATCGTAATCAGAAAGTCCGTCACCATCTGTATCAAGTTTTTCGATTGAATCCATAGCACGTTTCACATTATCCCAAAGGGAAATAAGATAATCTTTATCGCCTGTAAAAAGATAATCACGAAGCACCATAAGGACAAACTGCATATTCATATCAACACGGTCAAATCCATTGTCAACATGCTGAAAATCAGGCTTGAAAAGATGATGTACTCTGCCGTCTTTTCGTTGGAATTCTGCACCCATTTTCATTTGTTTTTTCTGTAAATCAGGGAACAAATTGACGAGACCAAATGACGCGTGATAAGTGATATCGGTAGTGTGGAATCCGCAATAGCCCAAGCCTTCCCACAAGCCGAATTTTCCGTTTTTAAGGTAACACGAACTTTTTACAAGTTGTGACAGATTTGATGACCAAGCATCGGGATAAGCTGATGGCAAATTTGTGTTGTAAAGCAAATCTGCAAAATCTACTGCAGATTTGTAAACGCTATCATAGTTATCAGTCAAAAATATATTTGCATCAAGAGAATTCTTATATAGATTTTCATAATAATGTCCTAATCGTTTACCTTTTTTACTGAAATGATTAGGGAAATACCAAGAAAGAACAAATCGAACAAATTTCTTTTCATTTGGGGCAAGAGTTATTTTACTACAAAGAGCACAAGAGCCGAAATCCTTGCCCATTCTCCACATCTGTTTACGACAACATTTGAGAAATGCGATTTTTTCTTCTCGGCTGGATGGAAAATCGGGTGAACAGTATTGAATTCGCTTTAACAAAGAAATTGCAAACGGGTATTTTGAATACTCATCGCACAAAGAGTCAAGTTTTTCGTTTGTTAATAACTTGAGATTAAGTGGAATTGTAGTCGGTTTTACACCAATTTCGCTATTTGGTAAAACACCAGATTCTCTAAAATCAAACAGAAATGACTCTTGCGTTACACCAAAATTCGAATTGCTAACATATTCTTTGAGAAAGCGAAAATTGTCAGCAGTAATATATGAATTATCTCCATTACTCATTATTGAAAGACAGATGTCTCCACAAGATGACGATTTTGAAATACTTTCAGGTTGAATATGTACACCAAAACCATTTCCCATATTGACAAGGATATTTTTACATCCCTCTTTTTTGTTCGCAAAATTTGGCTCTAATGCACCTAAAAGAGATATTTCTAAATTTTCATTAGTTGGATTTTCAACTGTGAAATCAAGATAAAAACCAGGCGTTGCAGAAACATCAGAATTGTGTGGCACAAATGGTGAAACTGCTCTCAATGACACTTTGCAAGGCAAGTCGGCATCTATGTAATTCAAACCACAAACGGGAAATCTGCCGTCAAAATCTATTCTTTCAACAGGTTTATTCCAAGAAAACATACGATATGTAAAGTCGTCTGCATCTGTTTTCATACCAAGTTTACGAATAATCAGCTTTGAATTTTCACGTTTTGCTCGTACCCAAAACGAGAGTGCACCGGTACTACTTTCTCCATCATCCACTTTCTTGTCAAGACTTATTCTTGTCAATCGTGGTGGATTGGCAATCTGCCAATAGTGAAATTCACCATCGGGCAAAAGTTCAACACTTCCACTACCGATTCCACCTAACGGAATACCGCTTGTATGAGTTTTAGTTGTAGTAATCTGTGCCATAAAAAAGCCCTACTTTTTCTAATTTAATTCTTTCTTATTTGTGAACAATTTTTTGTAACAAGATAATTGTCATCAAGAAATCTGTTATCTTTTATATAAACATTATCCGTTGATTTGATGTTGATTGCCTCGCTATCGTATTTTTTGAATGTGTTACCAATAATATTTATGTTTTTATGTACAGCACCACTGTGATTTTTGTTTTCTGGTTTAATAAGTATAGGTGTCTCACCACAGTAATCAAATGTGTTATTTTTTATGGTAACATCACAGCACATTCCACTTTCATACCAATTCTTTGCATCATCCGAAAGAAGAATACCACTCATTGTTGTACTGATAAAATGGTTGTTTTCAACATTAACTTTTCCTCTTGTGGTTATAAGAAGACCTCTTGTGATAATTCGTGTTGCTGTGTTATTTACAAAATCTAAATCAGGACAAGCAGATATATCTTCAATCACATCATCAACAAACGCCTTGTCAATGTTATCAAGAGTTAATAGGATTTCCTGCTCATTTAAAAGTGTTGAGTCTTCAATTTTTGCTCTGCCTGTTTCAAGCATAGTGTCAGGGTTAATAAATGCAATTTCATCTGCGATTCTCAATGGATTAAATCCGTGAGTCTGTGGGTGCATAAAACGAACTTTGATTTTGTTGCCATTTATTTCTGTGATTTTAAAGTGTATTCCGTGTACATTAAGACAGTCATCACCTGCACCATCAAAGTGACTGTTTTTGATGGTTATTTTACCACGGCACATACAAAGCTGAATAAAATCAGCAACAGAACAAAGTTTTCTTGCACCATCCTTTTCAGGTGAAAAATCAACGCTTTCAACTGTGAGATTTTCACTGTCCTGAACAACAAGAGCAAGTGAATAATTAAATCTCTGCTTTATATTCTGTAATGTGATATTCTTTGATTTGTCAATAAAAATACCTGCAAATTGACGACGGACATCGTAAATGTAAAAGCAATCACCAATTTTGAATCTTGATGTATTAGGATAAAATACTCTTATTTTTCTATTACCCAAATCTTTGATTTTAAGTTTTGTAGCTAATGGATGTCTGACTCTTTTGACCTTGTCAGGGGTTGATTTTCTTATAAGACCAATCCACCAAGAATATTTTGCATCTTTATCAGCAGACACATAATAATCCTTGCTATAAAAATATATTTTGCCATTTTTGAACTCATAAAGGCTATCTTTGTCAATCTCAAAATCAACGCTGAATAAAGATTTTTTCACGACTTTTAGTTCGTGCATATCGGGATGAGCGTGACGGATTTCAAGATTTTTGATTACAATGTTTTGTGAATTGATAAGTGCAATATTTGTTGCTTTTCCATCAACAATAAAAACCGAATTGTTGCCATCAATGGTTAAATCTGAAATGTCTTTGAGATAAAATGCAATAGTATTCAGGTGAGGTGTTTCGTGTTTTTCATATTCCTCATCACCTGTGGTGTTAGTAATATAAAGCATCTGCTTTATGCATTTTTCACCGTCTATATAATATGTACCATTTTCAAAAGTGATGGTTTTTTCACCTCCAACAGTTTTAACATAAGACAATAATTCTATAAGATTTTCAGCAATATCCTGCTGATTTTTTATACCAAAATCAGATGCATTAATTTGCTTCATAAAGCACCTCTTATGAATTGTTATAGTAAAATTATATAGTGTATTCCTTGCCATTGTCAAGCAATACAAATTTGTAATCTTCATTGTAAAACATTTATCTGTGTGCTATACTGAAATGTAGTTGAAAGAGGAAAGAGGGATTATGTGAACTACCATACACCACTCAAACATCATTTTGCCACAAAAAAAGGTTGGGTTAACGACCCAAACGGACTTGTGTATTTTAATGGTTATTATCATATTTTTTATCAACATTCACCAAATTTTGAAAAACCTTGGAATGAGAGTATGCATTGGGGACATGCAAGAACAAAGGATTTCTTGATTTTTGAAGAATTGCCCGTTGCTCTTTTCCCTGACAAGCCATATGACAAGGACGGTTGTTGGTCGGGTACAGCCATTGTCAAAGATGAAACACTCTTTCTTTTTTATGCGTCAATTCATGACGGTGTTCAGTCTGTCAGTGTTGCTTATTCAACTGACGGAGTTAACTTTGAAAAATATGAGAATAACCCTGTAATCAGCGGATTCCCAACTGATGGTTGTCCTGATTTTCGTGACCCTGCCGTGTGTTATTCTGACGGCAAATACTATTGTGTAATGGCATCGGGAAATCGCGAAAAGAAAACTGCAAATCTTCTTTTATATGAAAGTGAAGACTTGTTTCACTGGAATTATAAAGGCATTCTTTGTGAATGGGAAAACTCAAAATTTGCCGAGTGTCCATCTTTTATGAAGTCAGGGGATAAATATCTGCTTACGGCTTCTGTATGTAAAGAAGACACTCATCGTTTCTCGGTGATGTACGGCACCTTTGAAAACGGTACTTTTACTCCTGAATATACGGGCGAAGTCGATAAAGGTCCTGACCAATATGCAGGGCAGGTATTTCTTGACCACAAGGGCAGAACAATTCTTATTTCCTGGCTTCCTGGTTGGAAATATGCAGGTTACAAGAAAAAAGATATAGGTTGTATGTCCGTTCCCCGTGAGATTAAACTAATAGACGGCAAAATTTACGGTTATCCTGTAGAAGAAGTACAGCATTTGCTTAAAGATGGCGATTCAGCGGTTACCCGCAAGGCGAACGGATTTAAAATCAAGCGAGCACATCGTAAGAGTGTTGTCAAGTCG
>JAZNIQ010000122.1:0-3984 GCA_045577555.1 Candidatus Fimenecus sp. | reverse complement strand
ATTGATTGTTTCTATATTCTAAGAAGACAAAATCTCGAGTAACTTCTGTCACATAATTTAAGTTAACAATATAACTATTGTGTGGTCTTTTAAAGCATCTTGATGACAGAACATCCTCCCAATGGGATATGTTATAATTTGTTTTGATTACTTTATTATCAATTAAGTAAAGAACAGATTTTCTGTCTTCTATGGCAATATGCATTATCTCATAAGGAGAGACCTTGCAAACATCCTTATCACTTGTTTCTACAATCAATGGAGCATAATAGAAATCGCTTTTAAATGTTTCATTCTCAAAGTTCAAATCAATGCAGATGCTCTCAAAAGCATCATTTTCTGTTAAACTATATGGAATTTCGTTTTTCTCAAGGAATTCCAAAATGGTTGATTTCACCTTTTCTTTACTATCTATATTATTATCAATTAATACACTCATAAAAAGCTCCGATTATATTTGTAATAACGAATGACGCCACTCTATATAATATAAATCGAAAATTAATAACATTTTGTGACAAGCAGTTTATTTGTTTTCTGTCACAAAACAACCCATATATACGATTATGGAAGTAAAAAGGTATTTGGGGGTGATTGTATGAGCAAAAAGGAAAAGAAAAAGCTAAAAAGCATGTTTGAATATGAGTGTTATCTTCGAGATAAGCCGTATTATATTATGATAAAATATGGTTTTTATATTGCTATGTTTTTTACTGTCGTTACTTATATTTATGGCGTAATCTGTCTTTGCACGGAATTCATTTTGCATGTGTTGATAGTAAAAGAATTTATAATAATGATATTTTTATCCATTATATTTATTAGTACAATTGTTTTTTCTGCAGGAAATATTGCGTTTGAGGTAGAATTTAGAAAACAAATCAAAATTTATTCATAATTGTTAAGTTATATAAACATAAAAATTTTAAAATTTGTATAAAATCAGCTTCTTGTTGAGCAAATGAAAAATGCTGAAGGTGTAACCGAACAGTGTTATCAAGTAGAATGGAATACCGTATGCAAAATATTGAGGCAAGAGCAAAACATAGATAGTGCGCTAATCGGCACTCGCATAAATGTGCATTTGGCAGCCATAGAAAAATTCCTTTCCGAACTATTTTTAGACCAATAAATTGAATAAAATAAATTTTATTTTATTCAATTATCTGTATGTAACAAGTGAAACAAAAATTTTTCATTGTTTAGTAAAACTTTTGCTAACACGACACTTTTTTGAAGAAAACCTATTGACAAACACACATTCGTTCTGTATAATGATGTCACAAATTAAATATTAACTTTGTAGCGCGTAAGCGGAGCAATATTTATTGACTACCCAAGCACCGTATGAAGATAAGAACAGAGGCAATCTGTACTTATTTCTGCGGTGTTTTTTTGTTTGTCTTGCGTAATACCAACGATAAAAGTCCTTTCCTCTGTTCATCAGGGGTGAGGACTTTTTTTGTGCAATTTTAACGAAAATAAAAAAGTTTTCGAATTTGCTTTCGTTTTTGCCTTTCTAAACCCTTACCCCTTGAGGGATGTTTTCTCTCGTGAACCTTGAAAATTGAATGACCGTCCGAAAGTGATATGACTTTGCGATGATATGAGCGAAGCAACGCTGCGGTGAGATTCCGGGGCAGGAACTATTTCGGGTGAAACGGCAAAAAAGACTTTTAATGTGTGGTTAATGAGATTACCCTACCGATAAAACAAGACGCATTACAGAGGAAAAAATCACCAAAAATCAACCCGAAAAGCTACAGTAAAAAGGAGTGTGATAGTTATTCCAAGGATAACCAAAAGTAAAAAATCAGAATGGAGCCTGTTCCTGAATGAACGAAACAGAATCTGTTATAACAGCCTTTGCAGGAGATGTGTTAACAGCTGCAAGCAGAGTTTCAGGGCTGTGGTTATATCCTGCAATTATGTATCAAAAAGGAGCGTGAAAGACAGTGGACAATGAAACTTTTTTCAAAATGCCCAAGGTGTTGTTTACAGATGAATACAAGGATTTATCTGCTGAAGCAAAACTACTTTACGGCTTAATGCTCGACAGAATGCAGTTATCAGCAATAAATGGTTGGTGCGATAAAAACGGTGAGGTATTTATCTTTTACACCATTGTCGAAACAAGCGAAGTGCTTGGCTGTGGACATGACAAAGCCACAAGATTACAGCGTGAGCTTGAAAAACATAATCTGCTCCGCCGTAAATATCAGGGCAAAGGCAAGCCTGCAAAGCTGTATGTTTTACCTATACCGAAAACAAGCATCAGGTCACCGTAAATATCGCAAGTAATAAGACTGAGTGGAGTAAGACTGAGATATATACCGACCGAGAAGAAGAAAAATATTCTTTAATTAAGTTAGCAGTAACTTTAAGTATATAAGGTGGATTGCTGAGTGTAAAAGGCTGATAAAACAACGCATTTCTTCTTCGGTTAGTAAAGTGTTTACAACAGCTCTTTAGAATGTGCAAAGCTAAAGAGTTGAAGTGATTTTCTTCTTCGGCTCGTAAAAATCCAAATTTGGTAAATTAGACGATAGAAATTGGCAAAACGAACAGTACCCCGTCAGCAAAATTTCCATTAAAAATCGGTGCATTCTGCCCGTATTACTAAGGGCAAAATGCACTCAAAAATGGCTCCGTTGAAAAAATAAAAGTTTTTAAAGAAATGAAAACTGCCCCATAAATATAAAAAATCGGGCAGAACACCGAAGTGTCCTGCCCTTTGTGTTAGTCCGTATTTCAGAAAAGCTGTGTCGGAAGTTTTAATTTTTCTTTTGGTGGGAATTGTTTGTCAAAGTTTTCCGCTTCGGCTTCATTTACAAAATACCCCTGAGGCGGAGAATATTCGCCTGCTATACCGTCAAGATAGCCTTTTTTTAGTTCTTTGCAAAGGAAGAATGATGAGTCTGCACCTTCAGGTAAGCCGTGATAACGGATGCCAAACTCACTTGCATAAGTAAAACCGCTTTTTCCGTAAAAGTCAATATTACCCTCAAAGCAAACTGCACCAAAGCCCATTTCTGTTGCCTTCTGCAGTGAATAATCAAGCAGGCTTTTGCCGTAGCCCTGACGCTTCAGTTCGTTAGCAATACAGATAGGACCCATTGTGAGAATTGGAATATCTCTTCCGTCATCGGCTTTGATTTTAGCGTTCATAAACATATTCTGTCCTATAATTCTGCCGTCTTTTTCCATTACGAAATTAAGCTCAGGAATAAAGTCAGCATCATCACGAAGCTGATTCAGAACATAGTGCTCAAGACAGCCGGGACGATAAACATTCCAGAATGATTCCCTAACAAGAAACTCAACTTCTCTTTGTTCTTCTTTTCTTTCATTACGAATTATATAGTCATTTTTATTCATTGTTTTTCCTCCTGAAAATTGTTGACCTTCAATGTGTGGGAGGTCGGATAGATTAAGCCTTCCTCCCGGTTAAGCTACAATCTCCGTTGTTCTGATTGTCTTTTTCAAAAAGCAATCTCCTTTAATAAAATTTTTATTTAATCAAGCCTTTTGGCAGGATTAATAATATAGTTATCTCTTTTTGTATACAACCAATTCAGGATTTTCACCATTTTCTTCATAGGTGCATACAAGCAAAAAGTCCATATTTGCCACGATACCGAAGCATCTGTCACCACCGAATTCGCACTCCAGCTGATTGCCGAGATAGGTTGCGTTATCATCAAGGAATTTTACTGTCTGACCATTCGGAAGACGGTATTCGAGATTAATGTATCCACCCACAAGGGCGTTAAGCTTTTCAACCTTGGGCATTCCGTCGATATGTAAATCATTAAATTCGCTGATGAATTGTTGCTTAAATTCTTCAAACTTTTCTGCACCGTCGAGGTATTTATACTTCTTCCAATAATCAAGTTTCGGAAGCATATCCTTCATATATGCCCGTACCTGCTCAGGTGTAAACTGCTCATTTGCCATATGTCCGACACAGACATCAATCAAATC
>JAZNIQ010000121.1:0-15329 GCA_045577555.1 Candidatus Fimenecus sp. | reverse complement strand
CTAAAAATAAAAAGATAAAGAAACAAAAAGTAAAGAAAATTTCAGAAGAAGCAAATTCAACAAACATAACTGTTGAAACTGAATCTGCTCCGATAGAAAACCCAGTTGAAGAAGCGGAAATTCGCACTTATCTTGACGATTTTTCAGAAATGCTTTCCGACCTTGAGGAATATAAAAATAAAAATGGCGGAGGTGACGAACAGTGAATGTAATTTTAAATCTTATTTCTGCGGCACTCTATGTAATGCTGTTTCAGAATTTGATTTTCAATGGCGGATATGGTTTGAGTGAAGCCGTAAGAATGAGTGCAAAACCCCGACAACTTTTACCAATGGCAGTTTTCATCACACTGTTCTCAACTTTGGTTTCCGCTATCTCTGTTTTGTTGGATATTATTCCTGCTGTACAAAGATTAAGTGAAATGCTTCACGCACTTATATATGTAGGAATACTTTTAGCTGTTTATATTTTTACGATGATTGTCGTTAATATTCACGGCAAAGCAACTCCACCCACAAAACGACGCATTGGTATTGCAGCATTTAACACACTTGTCCTTGCAATGCCTTTAATTAACTACCGTTCAGCATTCACGGTTATAGAAGCTGTTGGTGCAGGACTTGGTGCAGGACTTGCTTATATTATTGCTGTTCTGCTTATCAACACAGGACTTAAAAAGCTTGATACAAACAAGTCAATCCCAAAATGTTTTAAAGGTACACCAGCAATATTCATTTATACTGCATTATTATCTTTGGCATTTACAGGTATTTCAGGCACATCTGCCCTTATCTAAAAGGAAATAAATTATGGCAAAAAACGAAAATTCCCAACGTAGGCTAAAAGGCTATTACAGATTTCAAAAAAAATATCCCTCTCGCCGCGGTGAAAGACCTATTCACGAAAGCCGCCGAGCAAAAAAAAGAGAACGCATTAAAAAGATTTTATTTTGCGTTTTTTTGTGTTGCCTTTTTGTTGCAGTTTTCATTTTTGCAAAATTTTGTCATAATCTTTCAACACGCCCATTAGATAATAACAAAATCGAAACACCGCCTATAATTACCGCTGATAATCTTGGTACGGTAAGAGCAACCTATATTGACAACTCTGTACTGCGTGATGTTTCAGAGCTTATGTCAACCCTTGAAGATGCAAAAGCAAACGGATTTAATGCTGTTATGCTTGATTTTAAAACCCGTGATGGTATTCTGACATACAAATCAAATCTTATCTCTTATTTTGCGAAAGATGACTATAATGAAATTGACTGGAACATTCTTGAAAAAATAAAACTTGAAGGATTTCTTGTTCTCGGTAGGATTTACTGTTTTGAAGACACTATTGCTCCACAACGACTTAATGCTTATGTATATGAAAATACAGAAAAAACACGAATCTGGTTTGATGATTCAGCTATTATGGGCGGCAGAGTCTGGCTTGACCCTACAAACTCAAAAGCAGTAAATTATCTTTGTTCAGTGGTAAACGAAGTTGCTAAATTAGGTGCGGACTGTATTTATCTTGAGTCAGTTCAATTCCCACAATCCCGTGAAGGTGCAACTCCTATTTATACTCCAGATGATACAACATTAAACCGAAACTATATCCTTATGCAATTTATTGAAAAAGCTGTACACTCTGCAAACGGCAGACCTGTTGTTTTGGGTATGCCATTAGACTGTGCAGAACATGGAGATACTGAAAAATGGGGCGGAACTCTTTTTGACACTTCCGCGCATATCTGTTCCCCCATACTGGAGAATCCAACAAACAGTGATTTTGTTCAATTCATAGAAAACAGTTATATTGTTTTTAACGACAAAGCCGAAAACAATTTTTCTACTGTAAAAGTTATCCCAACAATCAAAAACCCTGTTGGAAACACAGATTTTTATGAAAAATTATCGTCAAGTAAGGCAGAAAGCTATATAATTGTTCCATGATTTTACAAAAAGACTTGAAATACAATAAAATTTATTGTATTATTTTATAGTGAATAAAAACAAAATGGAGGTATATTACCTATGGTATCAGCAGGTGATTTCAGAAACGGCGTAACTTTTGAAATGGATGGCAACGTTTATCAAATCGTTGAGTTCCAGCATGTTAAACCCGGCAAGGGCGCTGCTTTCGTAAGAGCAAAAATTAAGAACGTTATTTCAGGTGGTGTTGTTGAAAGAACATTTAACCCAACTGAAAAATATCCAACTGCTTTCATTGAAAGAAGAGATATGGAATATTCATATAATGATAGTGGTCTTTACTACTTCATGGACCAGGAAACATATGACCTTATTCCTATTAACGAATCAGACCTTGGCGACAACTTTAAATTCGTTAAGGAAAATATGGTATGCAAAATTCTTTCATACAAAGGCAATGTTTTCGGTGTTGAACCACCAACATTCGTAACTCTTCAGGTTACACAGACTGACCCTGGCTTTAAGGGTGACACAGCAACTAACGCTACAAAGCCTGCAACTCTTGAAACAGGTGCAGAAATCAAAGTTCCTCTCTTTATTGATGAGGGTGAAATGATTAACGTTGATACTCGTACAGGCGAGTATATGTCACGTGCATAATGGAATAATATAATATTCCCAAATATTCTGAATGGAGGAATAAAAATGATGACAGTAACAGAAAAAGTAGCATATCTTAAGGGACTTGTTGAAGGTCTTGATTTTGATAAAGATGACAAAGAAACAAAGGTTATCAATGCAGTTCTTGATGTTCTTGAGGACCTTGCTCTCACAGTAAGCGACCTTGATGATGAAATGGAACTTGTTACAGAACAGCTTGACGCTGTTGACGAGGACCTTGCAGACCTTGAAGAAATCTTCTACGACGAGTGTGACGATTGTGACTGTGATTGTGACGATTGTTGCGACTGTGACGATGAAATGTATGAAGTTGAATGCCCTAACTGTGGTGAAATGATTTACTTCGACGAAGAAATCATTCTCGACGGTGAAGCTGAATGTCCTGCTTGCGGTGAAGTTCTTGAATTTGACTGCGAATGTGACTGTGACTGCTGCGAAGGTGACGAAGAATAATTCATTTTTTACAAAAAACTACGGACTACCAATTGGTGGTCCGTTTTTATTGATTTTACCATAGTTTAATGTTAATATTATTATATGGAGGGATTAATATGACAGACAACAAAAAAATGATGAAGATTTATACAGTAATGTGGGCCATTATTGCTGTTGTGTACGGTTTATGGATGACCTTTGTTATGAGTTGGGACCAATATCCGTATATAATTCCCACAGAGGCAGATATGCTTTTACCTGCCCAGGATTTTATTGCAAAATTTGATGGTATGCTTTATGAACCATTATATGCAAATGCTACTGTTTATTGGCTTTGGGTAATCAGTTCAACAGTTTTGCTTTTCTTATATGCTTTCTTTATAAGAAAAATTCTCTTTGCAAAAAAAATAGACAAAGCAACAACGGTTTTCTGTATTGCAAACCTTATCGCAGGATTTGCATTTATTACCTGGTATGGATTTTTAGAATTTCCTCATCAATTTGGTAACATTTTGACGGATGTTACCGCAAGTATGCTTGGTCTTCGTTATCCTTGGGAATTTAAACTTTGGGGTGTTCTTGCTTCACTTTCGATATTTACAAACACTCTATATATGTACCGCAAAAATAATTATCAAGGTAAAGCAGGAGTAATTGTAACATCTCTTGGTTGTGCTGCTATTTTTGTTACAATCAATGTACCATCTGCAGGTCTTGACCTTGTTATGACTCCTCGCTGTTTAGGTCACTGGGCAACCGCCCTTATATTTGCATTTTTAGGTGCAGCAGGTGTGATTATATTCTTATTCCATAAATGCGGGGAAAAAGATAAGAAATACATAATTGCAACCATAATTTTTATTGCTGTACTTGCCCTCATGCTTGTACTTTTAGTAACAGTTGGCAAGAGCGCATTTATTGAAAACCTACCTATGTGGGTTGCATATGCACTATTATTTATAATCAATTTCACACCTTTCTTTGATAAAAAAGAAGAAAAGTTAACTGTTAAAGCATGAAGGAGATTATTATGAAAGAAATTTTAATGTCAAATATTCCTGCGGCTGTTGCTACCATTGGACTTGTTCTTTACTTTTTCGGTATGGCAATCGTATTTATTACAAGTCCTCTCAAAAATGCTGAAAGTTTTTCAATCAAACCTGTTGACAATGCAGGTAAAACGGAAATCCGTGTTTATTATGGTGGTATTTCTGGTGCTTTAGGTGGTTTTTTGCTTTTCCTTATGTTAGTGCTTAAAACACCATACTACTCAATGATTGGTGGACTTTTCTTCTCAACAACTGTTTTTGTAACCCGAACAATTTTTCTCTGTGTTGATAAAGGTTGGAAATGTCCCTACACAAAACTTGCAATTCCGGCAGAAGGATTGTTTGTAATTGCACTTTGGACTTGCTTTGTGCTTTCAAAAACTTTATATTAATATGGACATAATTCAAGAAAAATTATTTGATTTACAGGATTTAAAGTATAAGGAATTTCATTCAAATCTTATACCCACTATAAGCAAAGAAAAAATAATAGGCGTTCGCACTCCTATATTAAGAAAATTTGCCAAAGAAATCAACAAGTCAGAATTAAAGACAAATTTTCTTCAGGCGTTGCCTCACAAATACTATGAAGAAGATAATCTTCATGCCTTTCTTATAGAGCAAATCAAAGATTTTGATGATTGTATTTCTGCTTTAGATGATTTTCTTCTTCATATTGATAATTGGGCAACTTGTGATATGATGACTCCTAAAGTGTTAGGAGAATATCCTGATAAATTATATCTCAAAATTCAGGAATGGATAACTTCTTCCCATGTATATACTGTCAGATTTGGTGTTGTAACTTTGATGAAATTCTTTATGAATGGTGCTTTAGAAGAAAAACATCTAAAGCTACTTCTGACGATTACATCAGAAGAATACTACGTTAATATGGCAATCTCTTGGTATATTACAACTGCACTTGCAAGTAACTGGGATATGGTTATTCCATATATTGAAAAGCAAAAATTTAGCAAATGGATTCATAATAAATCTATTCAGAAAGCTATAGAAAGTTACCGAATAACACCTGAACAAAAATCATATTTAAAATTATTAAAGATAAAAAGAAAGAGCAGTTCAACATGAACTGCTCTTTAGTTGTTATTTATCTATTGGTTATTCCGCAAGATTTTTAATTACATCAATAAACTGTTTTTCTTCACTGAGTTCAATAGCACCTTTATCAACAAGCGCTGCATTTGCAGGATTAATTGGAAGTTTTGCGAGAACCGGAATTCCCAATTCTTTTGCAACTACATCAATCTTACTTTCACCATAAATATAGTGCTTCTTGTTACAGTCGGGACATTCAAAATAACTCATATTCTCAACTATACCTATAATCGGAACATTCATCATTTTTGCCATATTAACCGCTTTTTTAACAATAAGAGTAACTAAATCCTGAGGAGTTGTAACAATCACAATTCCATCAACAGGGAGTGATTGGAACACTGTAAGCGGAACATCACCTGTTCCAGGAGGCATATCAACAAACATAAAGTCAACATCACCCCAAACAGTTTCCTGCCAGAATTGATGAATAAGTCCTGAAATAACAGGGCCACGCCAGATTACTGGCTGGTCTTCTTTTTCAAGAAGCAAATTAACACTCATTATTCTTGTGCCTAACTTTGACTCCAATGGATACATTCCATCTGCTGTACCTTCAGGATTACCGTGAACACCAAAAGCCTTTGGAATTGACGGACCTGTAATGTCAGCATCAAGGATTGCCGTCTGATAACCCATTGTCTGTGCTGTCACTGCAAGTGAAGATGTTACAAAACTCTTACCAACGCCACCTTTACCACTTACAACGCCAATAACCTTTTTAACATCACTCATTGGATTTCCTGGAATGTGTAAATCCTGTTTTTTGCTGTCGCAGTTTGATGAACAACTGCTGCAATTTCCACTACATCCACTCATTTTTATGACCTCTTTTCAAGATAGATAATTATTAACTGTTTTTTATTTTCCTACACAGAATTGTGCAAAAATTTCATTAACAACAAGTTCTGTTGCTTTTTCTCCTGTTAAAATCATAAGATTTTCTATTGCAGAATCAAGACAAACCGTAATCGCATCCATTGTCATTCCAAATTCAAGGGCATTTTCAGCATCTTTTAATGCTTCAAGTGCTTTTTTACAACAATCACATTGACGGTCGTTTACAATAGCGGTTGCAGAAGTGTCAAATTCTACTGTACCCAAAAGGTCTTCAACAGCCACGGTAAGTTCGTCTTTTCCCTTGCCTGTTTTAGCAGAGATAAAAACGGTTTTCGAAAAATTGCTTTCAATTTCACCGTTTAGATGGTTTTTATCTAAGTCGATTTTGTTTATAATTCCTATCGCTTTTTTCCCTTTGCAAAGCTCAATAAGTTTTTTATCCTGCTCATTGAGTTCACGGCTTGCATCAAAAACGGCAAGAACTAACTCAGCATCTTGAAGTCTTTTTACTGCACGGTCAACGCCAATGCTCTCAACAACATCTTCTGTTTCGCGAACACCTGCTGTATCAGCAAGACGAAGCGTAATTTCTCCTACATTTACGGTATCCTCAACAATATCTCTTGTTGTACCTGCAATTTCTGTAACAATAGATTTTTCCGTACCTGAAAGCAAATTCATAAGTGTTGATTTTCCCACATTAGGACACCCCACAATTGCGGTGTCAACACCCTCCATTATAATTTGTCCTTTATCAAAATCATTTATGAGTTTCTCAAGGCTTTTTATACTGTCTTCAATGTGTTCTTTCAAATTGTTATCCGACAAATCTTCAATTTCTTCATACGGATAATCAACCCATGCTGAAAGAAGCGCCATATCGTAAACCAATTTATCGTTAATTTTCTTGATTTCTTTAAAAAGTCTGCCCTCAAGTACACCAAGGGCTATTTTTTCTGCCTGTTCACCCTGAGCCGAGATAATATTCATAACAGATTCGGCGCTTGTAAGGTCCATTTTCCCGTTTAAAAATGCTCTTTTTGTGAATTCTCCTGCTTCTGCGGGAATTGCACCTGCATCATAAACTGCTTTAAGCACCTTATCGGTAACAAAAAGACCACCATGACAAGATATTTCAACAACATCTTCACCTGTATAGCTTTTAGGTCCTTTAAAAACAAGTGCTACAACATTATCAATATTTCCTTTAATGTCGTAAGCCTTACCGTAAAGTGCAGAATAACCAGGAATTTCACACAATTTTTTTCCACTGAATGAAGAAAAAACACTGTCCGCAATACTTATGGCATTTTCACCCGATATTCTTACTATTCCGATTCCTCCGGGAGCGCGTCCGGTAGAAATTGCCGCTACGGTACTCATTTTTCTTCACCCGCCTTCTGCTTTCTTAATTCTTTAAAAAATTTTGAAAGTATTTCAGCACATTCCTCACCCATTATTCCTCCCTCATACAAGGGTTTATGGGTAAAATTCATATCAAAAAGTTGTGCCGCTGAAACAACTGCACCGTTTTTAATATCTGTTGCACCAAAATAGACATTTTTTATTCTTGAGTTAATAATTGCACCTGCACACATTGGGCAAGGCTCCAAAGTGACATACAAATCACATTTCCAAAGTCGCCAACCATCAAGATTTTTACAAGCGTTGTTTATTGCCTCAATTTCCGCATGATGTAAAGCGTTTTTTACGGTTTCCCTGCGATTTCTGCCTTCACCCACAATTTTATCATCACAAACAACTATTGCTCCGACAGGCACTTCTCCCTCTTCTGCTGATTCTTTAGCAAGAGAAAGAGCATATTTCATAAAATCAACTTTATCCATAATTAAAAATTAATATTGCTTACAATTATAAAAGATAACAATACTATTGCCGCTATCATTGGGCCGTTAAACATAAATGATGATATTTTTTCACGAATTGATAAATCTCCGTCAGAAAGTGTGACTTTATATTTTATTTTTGAAAATTTAACCACACCAACAGCACCTACAACGGCAAAAACAATAAGCATCAGAAATGTGACAATTATCGATGCACTTTCACTCAGATTATCATTTGTGCTGACAATAATAACGGAATACAAATTATTAATGAAATGCAAAACTATTCCTGGCCACAAACTTCCTGTTGCTATAACCAAATAACCTAAAAGTAAACCGCCGATAACTGTATATGGAATCTGCACCATATTACCGTGCATACATGCAAAAAGTACAGAAGAAGCTATGATAGCAAACTTATCACCATATTTGCGAAGTGGTTGCAGTACAATTCCACGAATTGCAGTTTCCTCAATTACTGCAGGAATAACAGCTATTCCCAATATACCCAAAAGCGTACCTTTTACACCATCTAATGATATGCTATCCATACTTGATGTAAACTCTATTCCCAATAAATTCTGAAAAAATGATGAAACATAATTTATGGCTATCGCGCTGAAAATCATCACAGGTAAAAACATCATTACAAGATACTTTGCCGCATCCTTGTTATATGTTGTACCAAAAGGTAAAACGTCAGTTACCTGTTCCTTTTTCATTGTTTTATGAATAATGAAAAAAGGAATGCCTATTGATAATGTTGTAACTATCATTTCAAATGCCAAAGAAGTTGCAGTTTCACTATAAACTTTATTGATTATCGGGAAAACCCACGAAATAAACAGTACCATAAATGAAAATGCATATGATATGGTTATATATAGAATCACAGCCAATCCGCATTTGCTGCCAATTCTTTTTAAACTTTGCTTTTGCTGTTCCTTTTGAGCATATTTTAAATATTGTTCATTATATGTTTCACCGCTCCCGTTTGGAAACGGTGTCCATCCGCCAAACTGACCGTTCTGATTATAATTATTTTCCATTTTTTACACCTTTAGCCAGTTTATTAAGATACATAACCGCCTAAAACAGTCAATGCTGTTTTTCTATTTTCTTTTAAATTAATGTTTGTTGTGCCGTAAAGCTCCAACTGAAGTTGCTGTGCAGCAAGAGGATAGTCAATAACCCAAATCCAAGCTGTTGACCTTGAATTATATGATTTACGTGTTTCCTTTGTGGGCATTGTCATTTCTGAAATTGTAAAATTGGCCCAACCATCCTTAACTGCTTTTGCAGCATAACCTAAAATCGCTTTTTGACTGATATTTGTTCGTACATTTGCAAGAATAACATCTGCTACCGCATTAATTTCGGAAAGCGTTGCTCCTTTACATCTCTCAATAAGAGCATTTATTACTTGTCGTTGACGTGCAACACGGCTGATATCACCGTTTGCATCAGAATATCTGATTCTGCTGAATGCCAATGCCTGATATCCGTCTAATGTCTGTACTCCACCTTTGGATAATGGCTTTCCTTTAACTTCTTTCATCATAAAGTTTATATGAGAAACGATATAATCCGGTACGTTTAAAGTTACTCCACCGAGAACTTCAATAACTTGTACAAATGAATCAAAGTCAACCATTACATAGCCGTCAATTTCAATTTTATAATCGTCTTCTATTGTTTCTACAAGATAACCTGGACCGCCATTTGCACATGCCGCATTAAGTTTTGCATATCTGTCAAACTGGTCCATATATGTGTAACTATCACGCATAAAGGATACAAGTTTGATTGTCTTCTGTATAGGATTTATGGAAACAATCATCATAACATCCGTGTTTCCTTTATCCGTCACATGTGAACGTCCGGGCAACACATTAGATGCATCACTTCCTATAAGAAGAATATTGATAACATTTTTATCCTTTAATTTATCGCCACCATTTATTGCCCAGTTTTTCAGAATTTCTTTAAAACTTTTTCCGGTAGCATCATCAATTTCACTGAAATCAATAATATCATCTTCTACTTCCACAAATTCCTGTGTCGGATTTATTGTAGTTGTTTCTTCCGGGTCAAATTCTATCAAACTGAACTTATGGTTAACAAATCCTGCCACACCAACTGAAACAGCAAGTAAAATTATGAATATAGGAAGAAAGATGATTAAAAACTTTTTCTTTTTTTTCTTTTTTTTAGGTACATCAACAGTTGCTTCTAACATTTTTTCGTTATCACCGTTCATAATATATCTTTCCTTTCACAGTCAGAAAATTATTCTTCGTTATTACCCTCATCCACTTCTGCTGATTCTTCTGTTTCTTCATGTTGAGCTAAAGAAATTGTAACCACTTTTTCGCCCTCTTTAGTCTTCATAAGAATAACACCCTTTGACGGACGATTACATTCTCTTACCTGTTCAGCAGGAAGACGAATAATAATGCCATCAGAAGAAATCATAATTATATCTTGAGTTTCATCTACCATTTCAATTGCACAAACCTCACCATATTGTTCAGTATGATAGTTTGTAAGACCTTTACCGCCACGATTTTGAACACGATAGTTGGAAACGTCGCTTCTTCTTCCATAACCTTTTTCACTGATTGTAAGAATTTTACCTTCATTATTAAAGATAACCATACCTACAACTTCATCATCTTCACCAAGGGTGATTGCTCGAACACCACGTGCAGTTCTGCCGATAGCTCTTGCGTCATTTTCGTCAAAGCAGATGCTCATACCTTTTCGTGTTGCAACCATAAGTTTTTGCTCACCGTCAGTAAGTTTTACCCAACGAAGTTCATCACCCTCATCAAGATTGATTGCGATAATACCACTCTTACGGATATTTTTATATGCATCAAGCTCTGTTCTCTTAATAACACCGTTTTTTGTTGCCATACAAAGGAAATATTTATCCTCGCCGAAATCAGGAACACGAAGCATAGCTGTAACTTTTTCTTCTGCTGTAATTGGAAGAATATTAACAATATTCATACCTTTACTTGTTCGTGTTCCTTCAGGAATTTCATAACCTTTAAGTCTATACATTTTTCCTTCTGATGTAAAGAAAAGAATGTAATCATGCGATGAACAAATGAACATACTTTCGGCATAGTCCTCTTCACGACGACTCATACCCTTGATACCCTTACCTCCGCGACGCTGAACCTGATATGTTTCAACAGGCTGACGCTTAATATAACCCATTTTTGTAAGAGTAAACACGCAATCTTCTTCTGCAATAAGGTCTTCAATATCAACTTCACCGCTAACATTAACGATTTCTGTTCTTCTGTCATCACCGTATTTTTTACCGATAACCTGAAGTTCATCTTTAAGAATTTCTTTAACCTTTAATTCTGAACCAAGAATTTCAAGATATTCTGCAATTTTTAATCTTAATTCATCGCGTTCAGCAATAATCTTCTGAATTTCAAGACCTGCAAGCTGACCAAGACGGAAAGCAACGATTGCAGAAGCTTGTGGGTCATCAAACTCAAATTTTTCCATAATTGCAACTTTTGCTTCTGCCTGTCCGCCTTTACAAGCACGGATTGTTGCGATGATTTCGTCAACAATATCTATAGCACGAGCCAATCCTTCAAGTATATGCTCTCTTGCCTGTGCTTTATTAAGGTCAAACTGTGTTCTTCTTGTGATAATTTCACATTGGAACTTGATATATTCCTCTATAATCTGTTTTAATGTAAGAATTTTTGGTTCTCCGTTAACAAGTGCCAACTGGATTATACCGTAAGAAATTTGTAGCTGTGTCATCTGATACAACTGATTGAGCACAACCTGTGGGTTAGCATCTCGTTTAAGGTCGATAACTATTCTCATACCGCCACCGCGTTTTGATGAATAGTCATTGATGTCAGAAAGTCCTTCAATTCTCTTATCTTTGTGTAAATCTGCGATAGATTCTATAAGTCTTGCTTTGTTTACCTGATAAGGAAGTTCAGTAATAATAATTTGGAATCTTCCGTTTCTCTCGTTCTCAACGATTTCTGCTCGACCACGAAGTGTAATTTTTCCACGACCTGTTGCATAAGCAGCACGTATACCTGAACGACCCATAATAATACCGCTTGTTGGAAAATCAGGCCCTTTTATATGCTCCATAATATCGTCAAGTTCTGCCTCTGGATTATCAATAACGCAGCAGATACCGTCAATTAATTCACCTAAATTATGAGGTGGAATATTTGTTGCCATACCAACCGCAATACCTGTTGAACCATTTGCCAAAAGATTTGGATATCTTGATGGCAAAACAGTAGGCTCTTTAAGACGGTCATCATAGTTAGTTGTGAAATCAACTGTATCCTTATCAATGTTTGTGAGCATTTCAAGAGCAATTTTGCTCATTCTTGATTCTGTATAACGATATGCAGCTGGTGGGTCACCGTCAACTGAACCAAAGTTACCATGACCATCAACAAGTACATATCTCATTGAGAAATCCTGTGCAAGACGAACCATAGCATCATAAACAGATGCGTCACCATGTGGATGATATCTACCAAGCACAGAACCAACTGTGTCAGCACACTTACGGTGTGGCTTGTCCGGATAAAGTGAATTTTCATACATTGTATAAAGAATTCTTCTGTGAACAGGTTTTAAACCGTCACGCACATCAGGAAGAGCACGTGCAGTAATAACAGACATTGAGTAGTCAAGGAAAGATTTTCTCATTTCCTTGTTAATCTCAACATTTATAATATTCTGTTCTTCAAGTGGAACATATCCACCAAGATTAGGATTATTTGCTTTACTCATTTTATTACCTCAAATTATATTTGTTAAATGTCAAGATTTTGTACATACTTCGCATTTTTCTCAATAAATTCTCGACGAGGTTCAACCTTGTCACCCATAAGAATTGAGAATGTTTCATCAGCTTCCATAGCATCTTCAAGTGTTACACGAAGCATTGTTCGGGTTGCAGGGTCCATAGTTGTTTCCCACAACTGTTCAGGGTCCATTTCACCAAGACCTTTATATCGCTGAACATCACAGTTTGCACCCATTTCTTCAAGAAAAGCATCTCTTTGTTCATCAGAAAAAGCGTATTCGTGGCGTTTTCCTTTACTTACCTTGAAAAGTGGTGGTTGAGCAATGTAAATATATCCGCCATCAATCAAATCTCTCATATATCTGAAGAAAAATGTGAGAAGAAGTGTTCTAATATGCTGTCCGTCAACGTCAGCATCGGCCATAATTACAATTTTATGATAACGGAGTTTTTCAATATTGAATTCCTCACCGATACCTGTACCAAGAGCTGTAACAACAGGTGTTAACTTGTCATTACCGATAACCTTGTCAATTCTTGCTTTTTCAACATTAAGCATTTTACCCCAGAGAGGAAGAATTGCCTGAATTCTGTTATCTCTGCCTTCTTTAGCAGAACCTCCCGCAGAGTCACCTTCGACAATAAAAATTTCAGTATTTTCAGGATTTTTATCAATACAGTCTGCAAGTTTACCCGGAAGTGAATTTCCTTCAAGTGCAGACTTTCTTCTTGCACTGTCACGTGCTTTTCTTGCAGCCTCACGTGCACGAGAAGCATCAAGTGCTTTATTAAAAATTGCTTTTGCTGCTTGTGGATTTTCCTCAAAGTATGTCATAAGTTTTTCATACATCATCTTTGACACAATGGTCTGCATTTCTGTATTACCTAACTTACCTTTTGTCTGACCTTCAAATTCAGCTTCAGTAAGTTTTACACTTATAACTGCTGTAAGACCTTCACGGACATCATCACCGGAAAGATTTTTATCGTTATCTTTAAGTAACTTGAATTTTCTTCCGTATTCATTAAATACTCTTGTAAGTGCTGTTTTGAAACCATTTTCATGAGTACCGCCATCAATTGTACGTACACCATTTGCGAAACTCAATATTATTTCATTATATCCATCATTATATGAAATTGAAACTTCCGCACTTCTGTCACCGCTAACTGTTGTAAAGTGCATAATATCTTCAACTACCGGTGTCAATCCACGGCTTGTATTTATATAATCAACGAAAGATTTAATACCGCCTTCATAGCAGAAATTTTCAGTTATAATATTATCTCCATCACGCTTATCAGTAAGTGTAATTGAAAGTCCTGCATTTAAGAAAGCCTGTTCACGAAGTCTGCGTTGTAAAATTTCATATTCATAAACAGTAGTTTCTGTAAAAATTTCAGGGTCTGCTTTGAACATAATAAATGTTCCTGTTTCATCAGTATCCCCTACAATTTCAAGTTCACTTGCTATATTTCCTCGTTCAAATCTCTGACGATGAATATGACCATTCTGGCTTACTTCTACCTGAAACCATTCTGAAAGTGCATTTACAACTGATGAACCAACACCATGCAAACCACCGGATACCTTATATCCGCTTCCGCCGAATTTACCTCCTGCATGAAGAACCGTCAATACAACAGTAACAGCAGGGAGTCCCTGTTGTTCATTAATACCAACAGGAATACCACGACCATTGTCGCGTACTGTAATAATATTATCAGGTAAAATTTCAACTTCAATGTGAGTACAATAACCTGCAAGTGCTTCGTCGATTGAATTATCGACAATTTCATAAACCAGGTGATGAAGTCCCTTTGGTCCTGTTGAACCGATATACATACCGGGACGCTTTCTTACAGCTTCAAGTCCCTCAAGAACCTGAATGGCAGAGGCGTCATAAGTTTCGGTTACAACTGTATCCATAACCTCTTCTTCAATTTGATTTTTTATCTGCTCGCTCATTTTTTTCCTCCGTCAATGAATTGACTTTTCATTTTATTCTTTTAAATATTGTTGATGTGTTAAGTGGTGAAATATAAATTTCTTTTTTATCATTTTTTGTTGTTACTATAAATGATTTTGGCAATTCTTCAATTGAGATTGTTACACATTCACCTTTTTTTTCCGAATTATTTATATATTCTCTTGTGGATTTTGAAACAGTTGTATTATCAAGGTCAAAAATACCTAAAATATCTTTATCCTTTATTAAAAACTCTGTTCCAATGTTGATATACATTAATCCACCGCTTTTCCGTTTTCAATTTTTATTACTTTTCCTGCACAAAGCTTTGATATTGTTTCTTTTTCACAGCAAGTAATAAAAACTTGTTTTCCTGTCATTTTATTCAATATGTAATTCTGTCTTGTGCTATCAAGCTCACTCATTACATCATCAAGTAAAATTATAGGATGTTCACCTTTTAATTCTTTTATAATTTCTGCTTCACCATAACTATGCCCTGTTGCTTCTATATCTTCTTTAACAATATCACCACAAGAAGAGCACTCTTTTTGTCTTTCGCCTTTTTCGGTACAGGTTGCCTCTTTGTTAATTAACCAATCACCATAACTGTGACCAAGGGCATCAATATCGGGATAATCCGG
>JAZNIQ010000120.1:0-4730 GCA_045577555.1 Candidatus Fimenecus sp. | reverse complement strand
AAAGTTTACTAACTATAAAACGAGATATAATGTAAAATAAGATTATAACAAGATGGGGTATTTATGTGCCTTGTTTTATTATTATGATTTTCTAAGGGGGAATTTTTAAAATGGCGAAAGAGAAAAAACTCGATGCTAACGGATACCGCAAGTTTGGTATGCGTGACTCAGTGGCTTATATGATGGGTGACTTGGGCTGTAATATGTCTTTTGCACTCAAGGGTACAATGGCACTTTTCTGGACACAGGTTATGGGCATGGGACTTTGGTATTCTCTGCTCCTGATTATCGTTCAGGTATGGGATGCAATCAATGACCCGCTTATCGGTTCAATTATTGATGCTGACAAACGCAAGTACAAGAGAAATAAATTCTTACAGTACATATTAGTAGGTTCAATCGGTCTTATTATTGGTGGTGCTTGTTGCTTTATTCCTGCAACAAAAGCTCCACTCGTTGCAAAAATTGCAATTTTCATTGGTGGTTATGTGCTCTGGGATGCGTTCTACACAGTAGCAAATGTTCCTTATGGCTCACTTTTATCACTTATTTCGTCTGATGATGCTGACAGAGCTTCTCTTTCTGCTTGGCGTTCAATCGGCGGTATGATTGGTAATATGGTTCCGATGGTAGTTTTCCCATTCATCATTTATAATGAAGACGAATCACTTAACGGAACACGAGTATTTATAATGGCTTTCATTATGGGCATTGTTGGCTTCATCTGTTTCCAGGTTATGATTAAAAATACCGAAATTCGTGTTGATACAGAAGTACAATGCAATGAAGATCAGCCTAAATTCAACATCTTTAAGGCTATGGGTAACTTTGTTAAAAACAGACCTGCAGTTGGTGCTACACTTGCTGCTATGGGTATGTTTATTGGTATGCAGGGTGCTACAACAGCTGTTACAGTTACATTCCAAATATATTTTGACAATACAGAGATTTCAGGTCTTGTTTCAATGTTTGCAATGATTCCTATTGTGCTTTTCACACCACTTGCACGTAAGATGGTTAAAAAGTATGGTAAAAAGGAACTTTCAGCAATTGGTTCAATTTGTTACATTATTGGTGCAGCGATTCTCTTACTTGCACCACTCGGAATTATTCCTGTTACAGAAGATAATACAAATCTTGACTTAATCGTTTATATTGTAGGTCAGCTTATCTGTGCATTGGGTCTTGGAATTTATTCAACAGTTTCCTGGGCTATGATGGGTGACGCTATTGACTATAACGAGTGGAAAACAGGTAGCCGTGAAGAAGGTACTGTATATTCACTTCACTCATTCTTCAGAAAGCTTGCTCAGGGTATAGGTCCTGCTGTTGCAGTTGCAATTATGGGTACAATGGGTTATGTGAACAACAGTGCTCCTGATGCAAACGGAATCTTTACAGAAATTGATGTTAATCTGCTTAGTTGGGAAGTAGCTTGCGATATCCGTATGCTCGTTGCTGTTCTCTATCTTGTTGCAGGTGTCTTCCAGTTCGTTGGTCTTGGTCTTGTGTATAATCTTGATAAGAAAACACTTGAAACAATGCAAGCAGAACTTGCAGAAAGACATGCGGCTGAAAAAACTGAAATTGCTAAATAATTAAGTTTAATATTTAAAGGCGGTGGTGGTAACATCACCGTTTTTTAAACAATACTTGAAAAGAGAAAATGATTGGGTTAAAATAATATAAAGCAAATTGCTAATATAAAAAGAAAGAATGTGTTAAAGTGAAAGAACAGAATATTCGACCTTTTGGTTGGCAAGACAAGATAGGTTATGCAATGGGTGATATGGGATGTGGCTTTTCATTTCAGCTCGTTTCAACCTTTATGCAACTTTTCTATCTGCAGTACATAGGCATCAAAGCAGCAGACTATGCTGTAATTATTCTTATTTCAAAAATATTTGATGCTATCAATGACGTTGTTATCGGCAATCTTGTTGATACAAAGCGTATAGGTAAAAAGAGTAAGTATATGCCTTGGATTCTTGCAGGTGGCTTAATTCTTGTTATTTTCAATGTAATGATTTTTGCACCTGTGACATCATTACCTTATGCAGGTAAATATGTTTGGTGTCTTGTTTCTTATTGTTTATGGTCAATTGCTTATACTATGGTTAATGTGCCTTATGGCTCACTCCACAGTGTTATCACAAGCGACCCACAGGAAAAGGTTTCTCTCTCTACATTCCGCAGTATAGGTGCAGCTTTACCTGCAATCGTAATTATGATTGTTCTTCCCGGTATTGTTTATAATAAAGTTGAGAACCCTGTAACAGGTCTTACAGAAGAGGTTCTCAAGGGTGAAACCCTTCTTCCTGTTGCACTTGTAATGTCAATTGTTGCATTTGCAACTCTTTGGGGAACAACAAAGCTCGTTAAGGAAAGAGTACATCATGAGGACAGTACAGAAAACAAGAATGTTATGACTGCTTTTTTCTCTGCATTCAAATCATTCTTCACAAACAGAGCTATGGTTGGTGCGACTATCGCATCTGTTGCTTCAGTTGCACTTTTCAATTCAACAATGGCACTTAACAATATGGTTTTCCAGTACTTCTTCCAGGATACAGGAAAAGTTGGTATTGCTATGGTAGGCTCTTATGCTCCTATGATTGTGTTTATGGCAATTGTTGGAAAAATAACTGCAAAATTCGGCAAGAAGAATGTTGTTGTAAGCTGTATGCTTGTCGGTGCGATTTCAGGTCTGATTTCCATGTTTGTCCCTATGACTCCTGACGGCAAGGGCATGATTCTTTATATAATCTGTCTTATGGGTCTTAATATCGGTAATGCAGTGTTCCAGATTTCAGTATGGGCCATTGTTGCTGACTGTATTGAAGTAAGCTACAGAAAAACAGGTAAGAGTGAAGAAGGTTCACTTTATGCTCTCTATTCATTCTTCCGTAAACTTTCACAGGGTATCGGTCAGGCAGTTGTATCATGGGGACTTATTGCTATCGGCTTTGTTGAAGGCGAAAATGCTGTTCAGTCTGCAGACTTTGGTGAAAAAGTAAAGAACCTTTACTTTATTGTTCTTGCAGCAGGTTCACTTATTGCTTTCCTCGCAATGGCATTTATCTATAACATCGGTAAAAAAGAAGAACAAGAATTAGCAAAGGCTGTTGAAAAATAAGGTTGACTTATTAGAGCGTCGACTAAATTTACGTTGACGTTTTTGCATATAATTCTTTTCAAAAAAGTACGTCAATCAATAAATATTTTACTGATAAGTTATCTGTTTATTTTAGTTAAAATATAAATAGTTGAAATAAAGCAAAGGAGTGTATATATATGAGAAAAGTTATAAGCCTTAACCGTAAATGGTCGTTCCGTAAAGGTGTTAACGAAGTTCCTGCAGTAGTTCCTGCTGATTGGGATTTTGTGAATGTTCCTCATTGTTGGAATGCTATTGACGGTCAGGATGGCGGTAATGACTACTATCGTGGTACTTGCTGTTATGTAAAAGAAATTGATATGGAAGAAATTCCTACAGCGGATAAATATTATCTTGAAATCAATGGTGCAAATTCTTCTGCAACAGTTTTTATGAATGGCAACAAATTGGCATCTCATGATGGCGGATATTCAACATGGAGAGTTGATATTACAGAAGAACTTGCAAAGGGTAATAAACTGGCAATTCTTGTTGATAACTCTGCAAATGAGACAGTTTATCCACAGATGGCAGACTTCACATTCTATGGCGGTCTTTACAGAGATGTGAATATTATCGCAGTAAACAGCAGTCATTTTGAGCTTGATTATTATGGTGGCAAAGGCATTGCAATTACGCCTGAAATTGTAGGCTCTGATGCAAAAGTTACATTTGAAGCATTTGTCACAAACAAAAAAGATAGCCAGATGATTAACTATATCATAAAGGATAAGAATGGTGATGTTGTTACAACTCTTAAAACCGATGACTTTAAAGAAACTATCGAAATTAAAAATGTTGTTCTCTGGAATGGTAGAAAAAATCCATATCTTTATACAGCAGAAATTGAACTTCTTGAGGGTGACGAGGTAATTGACAAGGTTTCAACTCGTTTTGGTTGCCGTACATTTGAAATAGATCCTGAAAGAGGCTTTATCCTCAATGGTGAGGAATATCCTCTTCGTGGCGTTTCACGTCATCAGGACAGATGGGGTTATGGTAATGCACTTCTTCCTGAACATCACAAGGAAGATATGGAATATATTTATGAAATGGGTGCAAACACAATCCGTCTTGCACACTATCAGCACGACCAGTATTTCTATGACCTCTGCGATGAGTATGGCATGGTAATCTGGGCAGAAATTCCATATATTTCAAAGCATATGCCAACAGGACGTGAAAACACAATTTCACAGATGAAAGAACTCATCGTTCAGAATTATAATCATCCGTCAATTGTTGTATGGGGACTTTCAAACGAAATTTCAATGAACGGTTCTGATAATGACCTTATTGAAAATCATAAAATTCTCAATGACCTTTGTCATGAAATGGATAAAACAAGACTTACAACTATTGCAGTTGTTTCAATGTGCAGTCTTGATGACCCATACATTCAGATTCCTGATGTTGTGTCACATAACCACTATTTCGGTTGGTACGGTGGAGACACAAGTATGAATGGTCCTTGGTTTGATAATTTCCATGCAAAATTCCCTAACATTCCTGTAGGTATGAGTGAATATGGATGTGAGGCACTTAACTGGCACACATCAAATCCACAACAGGG
>JAZNIQ010000119.1:0-2686 GCA_045577555.1 Candidatus Fimenecus sp. | reverse complement strand
ATTCATACTCGGAAAGTATCAGTCTTTTACAAGCACCTTTTCAATCTTGCCATAAACCTGATAGTGATAATCTCCGTCAGGGTACCATTTAAGCGGTGTTTTGTCAGTAAAACAGTCGGCCTCCATCTTCTGAATATACTGCTTTCGGCACACCAGCACGAGTTTTGCCTCTTCAAAATAAACTGAATCCCCGTCAAAAACGGGCGTAAGGCCGGTCAAAGCTGCCTTGTCACAGTCACGTCCTGATCTCCCACCGCAAATCTTGTGAATGTCCTTTCGGTCACCGTAAAAACTCAAGGTAAAGTAATCACAACGTTCAACAAACTCCATGGTATAGCGTTGCGGACGGATGACGGCAACAGCGCAGTCGTTACCCCACATTTCTCCAACAAAACCCCAGGAAGCCGTCATCATATTATATTTTTCAGGTGTTCCTGCGGTAATAAGCATATATTCATCGGCTATGGCCGAAATAATATTTCCTTTTATTTCTTTAGGTGATATTTCTCTGAACATATAAAAACTCCTTGTTTGTCCGAATGTATCAAAAGCATGACGATGTATTTAATATACAATACAATATATTTGCTGTCAAGCCGAAGTGTGAACATGCAACAGTTAGCGAAAATCTTTAAACAGTCAGTACCATTCCTGTGCACAGTGGAATTAGGCAAGTTTCAGCCACCTTCCTAAAGTAACTCGACAAAATTATAAAAATGGAAGAGCAATACATTTAAATTGTCGATTTATTGAAAAGTTTCTCACAGCAATCAAAAGTTTTTGTAAATTTTGTCTGTATTATGCAAAAGATGTCTTGTTACACGATTGACTTAGCCAAATCATTGTTGTAGAATATCTCTGTAAAGGTATGTTTATTTGCATATTCCTAAATCAAATACATTGAAAAGGAGATACTTTTATGAAAAACACATTCAAAAAGGTTGTAAGTTTGTTGCTTGCAGTGTTGATGATCGTATCACTCTGCACAGTTGCGTTTGCAACCGAAGTAATCCCCGGATTCGCTGATTTCAATATCGTCGAAGGAACGGGAACTGCCGATGACAAAATTGTCAAATTGGGTGACGATTATGTTATCGAATTGGCAGGAAGCGGCAATAACTATAACCTGAAGATTGGTGACGGTGAAGGAAGTGCTTTGGTAGTAAAACCCGGCACCGCCTATACTGTTATGTTTGACTACATGGCAACAAGCAAAATTAATTTCCAACTTCGTTATATGAAAGACCCCACTGCGCCAAACCAGCGCGGTACGGGAGCCATTAAGCGTGTTTATGACGGTTATTCAGATGGTTTTATCGGCGACGGAAAGTGGCACACAGCCTCTATGACCTTCGTTGCAGAAGAATATCGCAATCCCAACGATACCGCAAATACACTTCTTGATAACATTGGATTGTGTCATCAGAAGGAGGACAAAACTGCAGGTAGTTGCGGTTATCTGAAGAACATCAGAATCATCACCGAAGCCAGTGCAACAGGACTTATTGAAAAAAGTTATTCCTTAGAGGCTTCCAGAAATGATGTAATAAATTTTGATAACCAGTTAGATGAGAACGGTGACTTCGATAAGTATGGCGCCGGCACATCTGCATACGGATCTCTTGCTGTTGAAGACGGTAATGTTGTAATTGTTCCTAACAAGAGTGCTCAGCATACAACCGGTATAGGAACTGCAAGTTCCCATAACAGCTTTACTCCCCTTATCGCAGGCAAAAACAACACAAGAGTACCGTATCACTTTAATCCCGGTTATACCTACGAAGTAGAGGTAACTTATAAGGTTGAAAATTACGGCAGCAAAGCCCAAATCGGTATTGGAACCGCTAACACAGCCCAAATAACCGAGTTGTCTCCTGTTACCGGAGCTGCGTGGAGTTACGGTTATATCTGGAACATAGAAGAAGTAACCGGTAATACTACTGAGGGCTGTTGGCGTACTATATCGGCAACTATCAATGTACCTGCAACGACCTACTTGAAACTGGCCCTTACAGGTATGGGTGACACCAAATTCACCATTGATGAAATAAAGGTTGGAGTCCATCACAGCAGTTTCAGCGCAGTTACCTTTAACGACAACGGTAACATATCTACAAGATATGCTTACAAGGGCACCTCGATTATTGACAAAGGTAACAACGAGGGTAATAAAGCTCTGGGTGAAAAGTTCATGGGTTGGTACACCTCTCCCACATTTGAGGAGGGAACATTGGTTACCGAAATTCCCGATACCGCAACCACCCTGTACGCAAAATACCCCACCGTTATTATCGATAATTTTGCTGCCTTCAGCACATACCAGGCCGGTGCTGAGAAGTATTTTGACTGGGGCGCAAGTATGAGCGTTGGAGCAGACGGAACCTTGTCTGTAAACAGTTGTAGCAACGGTGGTTTCCGTATTCCTGCTTATGACGCAAAAATTTCTGACGGATTCAGGTTCCCTGTTGGCAAGCAGTTCAGTGTAAGCATCTATTATAAGTCAATAAGCTTTGAAGGTGCCGATACTGTAATGCTTCAGTTCATCCGCGGTGAAAGATACGGCGACGGATATGCACGTGAGAACTCGGGAATTTTCAATGCAACTGTATCTGCTACTGAAGCCCCCGGTGTTGTCACTCAGGTGATAACTAACAGAGAACTTACGAACAGTGCAGGTGAGGTTGTT
>JAZNIQ010000118.1:0-3706 GCA_045577555.1 Candidatus Fimenecus sp. | reverse complement strand
ATAGCCAATCTCTTACGTTAATACCTTCACCGTAAACGGGCAACGGCTTATCATTAAGAGCGTTCGCAATCATCAAGGGTATTAATTTTTCAGGGAAATGATATGGTCCGTAGTTATTTGAGCAACGGCTGATTGACACAGGCAAACCGTATGTTCTGTGATAAGCAAGAACCAAAAGGTCTGCGGCAGCCTTTGATGATGAATAAGGACTGCTTGTATGGATTGGTGTTTCTTCTGTAAAGAACAAGTCAGGTCTGTCAAGAGGCAAATCACCATAAACCTCGTCAGTTGAAACCTGATGATAACGCTTGATGCCATATTTTCTGCAAGCATCCATCATTGTTGCTGTACCCATAATATTTGTCTGAAGGAAAACACCGGGGTCTTCAATTGAACGGTCAACATGACTTTCTGCTGCAAAGTTTACAACCATATCGGGCTTTTCTTCTTCAAAAAGCTTATAAACTGCTTCACGGTCACAGATATCAGCCTTTACAAAGCGAAAATTGGGGTTGTCCATAACGGACTCAAGTGTTGAAAGGTTACCTGCGTATGTAAGCTTATCAAAGCATACAATACGATAATCAGGATACTTTTTAAGCATATAGAATATGAAGTTTGAGCCGATAAATCCGGCACCACCTGTTACTATTACAGTCATTTATTTATCCTCCTTAGCTATTGTCAGCAAATACTGACCATATTCAGTCATTTTAAGGCTTTCACCGATTTCAACAAGCTGTTCTGTTGTGATAAAACCGCGTCTCCAAGCAATTTCTTCAATGCAAGAAACATAGAAGCCTTGTCTGTCCTGAACTGCTTCAACAAATTCTGCAGCTTTAAGCATTCCGTCAGGTGTGCCTGTATCAAGCCATGCCATACCACGACCAAGCAAAGTTACATTAAGCTCATTCATTTCAAGATAAGCGTTATTAACTGCTGTTATCTCTATTTCGCCACGTGCAGAGGGTTTTACATTCTTTGCGATTTCTACAACTCGGTTATCATAGAAATAAAGACCGGGCACTGCATAATTTGATTTTGGATTCTGTGGTTTTTCTTCAATAGAAATAACCTTATGGTCCTTATCAAACTCGACTACACCGAATGAGCGTGGGTCTTTAACGGGATAACCGAACACGGTTGCACCTACCTTGTTGTCCATAGCCTTGCGTAAAACTCTGGTCATATCTTGTCCGTAAAACACATTATCACCAAGAATCAAACAAACGCTGTCATCACCGATAAATTCTTCACCGAGAATAAAGGCATCGGCAAGACCTCTTGGAGTATCCTGAACTTTATATGTAAGAGATATGCCAATTTGCTTTCCGTCTCCCAACAATTTTTCATATACAGGTGTATCTTCAGGAGTTGAGATAATCAAAATCTCTCTGATACCCGCAAGCAACAAAATTGACAAGGGATAATAAATCAACGGCTTGTCGTAAATAGGTAACAACTGCTTGGATACTGCTTTTGTCATAGGATAAAGGCGTGTGCCCTTACCACCGGCAAGAATTATACCTTTCATAACTTTTCTCCTTTATTATTCAAGAATAATATCGCAAATTCTGTCTACATCTTCTATCGCTAAATCTGCATAAAGCGGAAGTGTGAGAACTCTTGATGCTATGTAATCTGCCACAGGAGTTTTTTTCACACCTGCAGTTTCATAGTCTTTATAGCACTCAAAGCCATTTGTCAGCGGATAGAAGTATTTTCTTGCGATAATATTCTGTTTTTTGAGATTTTCAAATATTTCATCACGTGTGTGTTTATACCCGTCAAATACAACTGGGAAATATGCGTAATTTGATTTAACGCCATTTTGTTCTTTGCAAAGCTTTATTCCCTGAACATTTGAAAGACGCTCTCTGTATCTTTCTACAACTGCTTTACGCTTTGCAATTTCACCGTCAATATATCTTAAATTGCAAATACCCATAGCTGCCTGAAATTCATTCATCTTTGCATTTGCACCAATATATCTGCCATCTTCACCGTTAAGACCGAAGTTTCTGCGGTCAATTAATACCTGTTCAAGACTGTCGTCGGAATAACACACCGCACCGCCCTCAATAGTATTAAACACCTTTGTAGCGTGAAAGCTAAACATTGATGCATCACCCATACAAGCAGTGCTTACACCGTTATATGTCACACCAAAGGCATGAGCAGCATCATAAATAACTTTAAGTGAATGTTTTTCTGCTATTTTTGATATTTCTTCAACATTGCAAAGATTACCATAAACATGAACGGGCACGATTGCAACAGTTTTGTCTGTTATAAGCTTTTCAATTTTCAAAACGTCAATGGTGTAATCTTCTTTGTTCACATCGCAGAAAACGGGAACAAGACCGTTTCTTGCAATAGCGTGAGTTGTTGAAGCAAAGGTGAACGGAGTTGTAATCACTTCACTTCCTTTAGGGAAATTCATTGATTCAATTACGTGTTCCAAAGCCAAATGACCATTCGTATAGAGAGTTACATGGGGTACGGACAAATACTTTTCAAGTTCTGCCTGAAGCCGATTATGCTTCACACCCATATTTGTAAGCCAACGGCTCTCCCACAGTTCTTTGATTTCTTCACAATATTCCTCATATGTGGGCATTGAGGAACGAGTGACATTAATGTGCATATAAACACCTCACAAAAATTGTATCTTAATTTACATCAAAATTCAATGTCAGTGAACAAATCTCTTCGCATCATATCGTTTCCGTTAACATCAATTACTTTCAATTCGGCAACTGCTTTAAAATGCTTTGCTTTAAGCTCGTCCATTGTATCTGCCTGAATTGTAAAGCCAGCAACGCGGTCACCGCTGTTTTCAATTGTATCAAACTCGGCACCCTGCCATTTATATAAAGAATACTCTGAAATTATGCCTTGTGCTTTGAGTTCATCAAAACCTTCAAGTCTGTCAAATTTTCCGGGTTTACAATATATAAACTCATTTACAATGTACTTATTTTCAGGCTTTTGCTTATCAACATGGGGCTTATTGCCGAGAGTTAAGTCAACTACAGCTGAAACAACATCAAATCCCGATGCTTTTTTTATAAGCATAAACTTGACACCGCCCCCTGTTCTTGCACTGAATTCAAGAACAAAGGCACGCTCACCATCAGTAATCATCTGAATAAGCATTGGTGAGTTCTTAAGCTCGAACGCATCTGCAATCTGTTGGGCGATACCACGAACCAAATCGTGAACTTTATCAACAACATCAGAAGAATAACGACCTCTGAAAATAACGAATTTATCATTATTTGCAATTTTATCAAGTGAAGAAACAGAAAGAATATGAGCCATACCGTCTTCAACATAAACGTCAACGCTCAGTTCTTCACCATCAACAAACTCTTCAACAATAGCAGTATCTGTTCTGCTGAGCTTTACTGCATTTTCAAAAGCAGTTTTAAGCTCTTCAACATTTTCTACTTTCTTAACACCTTTTGAGCTGTTGCAGTCAACAGGCTTAACTATGAGAGGATATTCCATTCCGCTGATTTGTGATTCATCAAATTCAGCCATAATTACATGCTTTGCCGTTGGGATATTATTCTCGTTAAAAACTTTTTTCATATACTGCTTATTAGTAACATTCAAAGCAGTTTGATAATCAATATAACAAGGAAGTCCAAGTATTTCGGAAACCTTTGCAACTGTCAGCAAAGTCGGATCGTAGCCATGT
>JAZNIQ010000117.1:0-4571 GCA_045577555.1 Candidatus Fimenecus sp. | reverse complement strand
ACATATTTCTGTGCTGTACCCGCTGTCATAATACCTGAACAACGGCTACCTGCGATGCTTAACGCGCCACGTGGTCTTTCGCGGCAACCCATAGCAAGAACAACTGCTTTTGCCTGAATTTTAAGAAGACCGTCTTTTTTATTAACTGCAGTTACAACATTACCGTCAGCAACATCAAGTACCATTGTATCTACTTTAACATCAATATCAGTATCCTCAAGAAGCTTCATAAATCTTCCTGCATATTCAGGACCTGAAAGTTCTTCACCGAAATAATGAAGTCCGAAACCGGTATGTATGCACTGTTCAAGAATACCGCCAAGAGTTTCTGCACGTTCAAGAACAATAATGCTTTCAACACCGTTTTCTCTTGCTTTAAGAGCGGCTGCCATACCTGCAGGACCGCCACCAACTACAACAAGATCATAATTCAACATACCGATTCACCTCACTTTGTTCTTTCGTAAATAATCTTTGAGTCGCCACCAAATTTTGTGATGTCGCTCATTGGAACACCTAACTCACGAGCAAGGATTTCCACAACTTTACTGCCACAGAAACCGCCTTGACAACGTCCCATACCTGCTCTTGTTCTGCGCTTAACACCGTCAACATCACGTGCACCGCCTGGTGCTCTGATTGCATCGATAATCTCACCTTCAGTGATTGTTTCACAACGGCAAACAATTCTGCCATAAGCAGGGTTTTTCTTAATAAGCTCTGCTCTTTCCTCATCTGACATATGACGGAAACGAACAGGCTCTTCCCTCGTATCTGTATATGAAGCTTTTTCTGTAAGTTCAAGTTTTTCTTCAAGAATTTCGCGGACATAAATTGCAATTGCCGGAGCAGATGAAAGTCCAGGCGACTCAACACCCGCAACATTTAAGAAGTTTTCACTCTTTTCACACCAACCGATAATAAAGTCGTCATTAACCGGATGAGCGCGAACACCTGCAAAAGATGTAATTGCATTTCTTGTTGAAACAATCGGAACAGATTTAAGTGCTTTTTCAACAATTTCTTTAAGTCCTTCAGGAGTTGTTGTGATATCCTCTTTATCCTCAATATTAAGTGCCGTTGGTCCGATAAGTAAGTTACCGTCAACAGTTGGTGTTACAAGGATACCTTTACCCATTTCATTAGGACATTGGAAAATTGTATGAACAGCAAGGTTGCCAACTGATTTATCAAGAACATAGTATTCACCTTTTCTTGGTACTAAATCAATTGAATCGTCACTAACCATCTTTGCCAATTCATCTGAGAAATTACCCGCAGCATTGATAATGTATTTTGCTGAAATATCACCTGCTGTTGTATTGAGAATATAACTATCTGCATTATCTGTGATTGATTTTACCTCACAGTTTCTGATAAGTTCAACACCGTTTGAAACAGCATTTTCAACTGCTGCGATTGTGAGTTCATATGGACAAACAATACCTGCGCTCTCTGAAAGTAATGCGCCAACAGCTTTATCACTGATATTGGGTTCAATTCTGCGAAGTTTATCACGGTCTATAACAGAAAGTTCAGGAACACCGTTTTTGATACCACGTTCGTAAAGTTCTTTAACATGTTCCATCTCCTTTTCCGAAAAAGCAACAACTACGGAACCGTTCTTTTTAAACGGAACTGAGAGTTTTTCACAAACTTCAGGCATCATCAATGTACCCTGAACATTAAGTTTTGCTTTAAGCGTGCCGTTTTGTGCATCAAATCCACCGTGCACAATAGCGCTATTTGCTTTTGTTGTACCCATTGCAACATCATTACATTTTTCAAGCAAAGCTACATTCAAATCAAAGCGGCTAAGTTCTCTTGCTATGAGTCCACCGACAACGCCAGCACCTACAATTGCAACATCGTAAGTCATAATTACACCCTTCTTTTCCTTTTTAAAGCAGAGTTCTACACACTACTTCATTATTAGCATCATTATATCACAATGCTTCTGTTTTTTACATAGTTTTTTTAAAATTTTCTTAATATTTTTTATTTTATTTTTGCTTTAAGCCTGTTTCCTATCTTTTTAATTATTCTTTTTTCCAGCCTTGAAATATAGCTTTGTGAAATCCCCATAATATCTGCCACTTCTTTTTGCGTCAATTCTTCTTTTTCACCCAGACCAAATCGCATTTCTATTATTTCTTTTTCCCTTTTTGGTAATCCATCAATTACCTGCAATAATATTCTTTTTTCATCATCTTCTTCAATTTCACGACTGATTTCATCACTCTCACTACCGAGAACATCAGCAAGGATAAGTTCATTACCATCCCAATCAGTATTAAGCGGCTCATCGAGTGACACTACCATTTTTTGTGATGCTATTTTGCGTAAATACATCAAAATTTCATTTTCAATACATCTTGAGGCATAAGTAGCAAGTTTGATATTCTTTTCAGGAGAAAAAGTATTGACTGCTTTTATAAGTCCTATTGTCCCTATTGAAATAAGGTCATCAATACTCACTCCTGAACTCTCAAATTTCTTTGCGATATACACTACAAGTCTTAAATTATGCACAATGAGCTGTTCTCTTGCTTTATCATCACCATTTGCAACTTTTTCACTTAATGTTTGTTCCTCTTCAACTGATAACGGCTCAGGCAAATTTGTAGTACCGTTTATGTAATAAACTCCGCCTTTAAAAAACTTCAAATACAGTTTTTTTAAGAAATATATAATTTTATTCATATTGCATATCTCCTTCAAGATTGATGTTTAATATTATTTTGTATTCCTCAAGAGGTAACGCACTTTCACCTATGTAAACCTTTTCAGTTGTGTATTCATTTATTTTTACGGATTCAGGTCTAAATACTCTGATTAAAGATTCGCCATTTACTGTCACAACAGGAATCAGTCTTATTCGCTCGTCATTATAGACATAATTAAAAATACTTTTTTCTGCCATAATTACAGGATAACCTGAAAAAGGATCACGAAGATTATTACCGGTATCCATAAATGCAGTACAAGTTATGCTTTTTCCATTATTATTGATTGTCACTACATACTCTTTGGATTTTGGAGCTTTTTTATCCGTAAACCTTAAAATAATTGTTATGAGCAAATAAGACACAACTGAACAAATAATTAAAAACGTCATATCAATATCAAAATAAATTATTCCATTTGAGTATATAAGAATATCCTTATCAAAAAACATATATACGGCAAGTGCAAAACCGCCAAAGATGAATGTAATCGCAAAAAGGAAAAATAATCTTTTCATAAACTCTTTAAAAGGATTTAACCCAAAGGTTACAACGACTGTTAAAACTGCGGTTATAAGCTTTAATAAAGTCATTAATAGTCCTAAATATTCAAGAAAAAGCAGTAAAGATGAAACGCCACCGACTAAAGCACCTACGGCTATCCGCCAACGTTTTGTGTATGAACGTGTTATTTTTCTGACTGCAAGAAGAATGAAATAATTGACAAGTGTATTAAGAATTATAAGCACATCAACATATACAACCAGAAAAATCACCACACAAAAAAGCTTGACACCATTTTACACGGTATCAAGCATTTATTTTGTCATTGTATGTCTATGCTTTTAATGTTTTCATATAATCTTCAAGAATAAGCACTGCAGAAACAGCATCAACAACAGCCTTGCGTTTTTTACCACGGACATCCATAGTATTGAGTATATTATGTGCGGAAACGGTTGTGAGTCTTTCATTCTGTAAATCAACAGGAAGACCTGTCTTTTCCTCAAGAATTTTTGCAAACTCTTTACACACTTCACTTCGAAAGCCATAACTACCGTCCATATTCTGCGGAAGTCCGACGCAAATCCTTTCTGCCTTTCGTTCCTGTGCCAATTCTTTGATTTTATCGGCAAGTTTATCTTTGTCTTTTTCCGATATAACACACACGGGAGATGCCAAAATCTGCATTTTATCACAAACGGCAATACCCGTCCTCACTTCCCCATAGTCAACAGACATAATAATCATATATCTGTTACCTCCAACTCCTCCATAACATTATTGTTGGCAAGAGACTTTGAGAATGTGTATGCACTCTGGACAGATGTGAAAACAGGAACTTTTTTCATAAGTGCCGCACGGCGAATAATTGAATCTTCATTACTCTTTCTATCGTCTTGAAGTGTTGAAACGACATAGGAGAATTTATTTGAGTTTATCATCTGAACAGCCTGCTCACAACTTGCTGTATTTGAAGCAATATGATTTGAATTAAGAAGTTTAGCCGTATCACTTGTAGCATAAATCTTAAATCCTTGTGACAAAAACTCCTGAGCCATTTTAACAGTATCTGTCTTATCGCTTTCGCGAACAGAAACAAGCACAGAACCGGTTCTCTTAATTCTCATACCGGATGCAATCATACCCTTTAAAAGAGCGTTATCAAAGGTATCACCGATACCCATAACATCACCTGTTGACTTAGTCTTTTCGCCAAGGAGCATATCGGCACCGCTTAATTTTTCAAAGCTGAATACAGGAACACGGACATAATAATTATTGTTCTGTTTGTTAATCCCCGTAACAGGAAGCTTTTCACCTGCCATACAACGCACTGCCATA
>JAZNIQ010000116.1:0-7964 GCA_045577555.1 Candidatus Fimenecus sp. | reverse complement strand
GCCATGTCGTTCTGTGAGCCAAGGAGTTGATTTATGACATTGTCTTCCTAAGACCGCTTGGCCTCCGACTTGGTCTTATTTACGGTATGGGACACGCGGTTTATACACTTTCTGACCCACGTGCTGTAATTCTTCGCAGATATGCTGAGAAATTCTCTAAAGTAACAGGCAGAGAAGAGGATTTCAGACTTTTAAACCTTATTGAAGAACTCACTCCTGAACTTTTCGCAAAGCACAGAGGTATAAACAAGAAAATGTGTGCCAATGTTGACCTTTATTCGGGACTTGTTTATGAAATGCTGGGTATTCCTCAGGACCTTTTCACACCTATATTTATGGCAGCGCGTATGGCAGGTTGGTCTGCACATCGTATTGAGGAATTGACAACAGGCGGAAGAATAATCCGTCCTGCATATAAAAATGTTTCAATTCCACGCGCATACGTTCCTATGTCCGACCGTATTCTTCGTACCGAAGGTGTGCAGAAGGAATATATTCCTATTGAAGAAAGGTAATTTGAGTTATGAAAATTATAGGAAGATTCAAAAAAATCAATCCATTACTTCCACTTTATATAATTGTGGGATTGTTAGCTGTTGCAATTCCGTTAAGAACATATCAGCTTTTGTTTATTACAGAGTATGACACAGGATTTTACAGAACAATTGACTGGTCTGTTTATGCAATATATGGTTTATGTGCTTTGGCAATTGTTGTATCCGCAGTTTTAGTGAATCTTGCAAAGAATGTGCCTTCGTCCAAAGATGAAATCCGTAAAAAGAATTTATTTTTAGCAATTTCATCCGTTCTTTTTGCACTCGGAATACTTGTTGATGTTATTCTTGCTTTTTCTTCTATGCTTTCAAAAGATACAACAGGTACTGTGAACGGAATATTCAGTCAGGAAAATCTTTTACCTGTAATAGTTGAAGCTGTATTCGGTGTTCTTTCCGCAATATATATTATGATGTTTGGCATTTCTCATTTTGACGGCAGAACAACATATGCACAGTATAAGTTTTTGGCTTTAGCACCTCTTGCCTGGACTGTTGGCAGGATATTATTAAGATTTTTGAAGAAAATATCTTATGTGAATGTTGCAGACCTTATGCTTGAACTCTTTATTCTTGCTTCAATGATGCTTTTCTTTTTGGCGTTTGCAAGAATTTCATCCGGACTTGCAAATGAAAGGTCAATGCGCTCACTTTTCGCATCAGGATATGTGTGTATTTTCTTCTGTCTGCTTTCAAATGTTCCGAGACTTGTGATTGGTCTTACAGGCAACAGTGCATATTTACCCGATGAATATCCTCTTTCGATTTGTGATTTGACATTTGCTCTTTTTGTCGCTTCATATATTGTAAATGCAATGAAAAAGGCAACTGAAAATGACCATAATGAAATTTATATTGAAGAATAAAAAATCAGGGAAGTTGTTCTGACGTATGATATTTTTAAATAATGTATTAACTGCTTTTACACAGGTTGTAATTCTCTTTCTTGTTGCAATGGTTGGTTTTGTTTGTCACAAAACAGGTATTTATACTGAAAAAGCATCAAGACTTACAACAAATCTGCTTTTTTATATTGTTGCGCCTGCAATTATTATCCGTTCTTTTTGCGGAATGGAATACAACAGCAGTGCATTAAAAGGCTTGTTGATGGCACTTTTAGGCGGCATATTTTTACACCTTGTTGGAATTGTTATTATTCCTTTCCTTTTCAATAAGGGTGATAAAAACACAGCTTGTATATTTAAATATGCATGTGTTTACGGTAATGTGGGATATATGGCATTGCCCCTTGCACAGGCTGTGCTGGGTGATGAGGGTGTATTTTACTGCTCTGTAATTTTAGTCCCGTTTAACATCCTTTCCTTTACTCACGGTGTAAGTACAATGCAAAAAGGTGAGGAGAAATCGAAATTAAGTATTAAAAAACTTATTGTGAATCCGGGTGTAATAGGTGTTGCAATTGGTTTACCCTTGTTTCTTTTACAGGTTAAATTACCTGAAATTATCTATTCACCTGTTTCATATATCGCAGACCTTAACACACCCCTTGCAATGGTTATGTTCGGAACATATCTGGCATCTGCTGATTGGAAAACACTTTTTTCAGATAAAAGAATTTTCGGCTCAGCACTGGTAAAAGTAATTATCGTTCCCCTTGTGACCATATTGGGTTTAAAGTTGTTCGGTTACGGCGGAACATTGCTTACCGCTTGCGTGTTAAGTGCCTCTGCACCTACCGCAAGCAATACTGTAATGTTTGCGGCAAAATATAATCGCGATACTGCTCTGGCATCAAAGGTAACAGCGTTTATAAGTGTGTTGTCAATTCTTACAATGCCTGTTATGATTGCCATTGCGCAATTACTTGAATAAAATTTAAGGAGTGATTTTCGTGAAACTGATAGTCGCAATTATCAATAATGATGATGCTAATGCTGTCATGACAAATCTTACCAAAGCGGGTTATTCTGCTACAAAACTTACAACCTCCGGCGGATTTTTGCGTGCCGGCAATATAACCCTTTTAATAGGCGTTGAGAAAAGCAAGGTTGATGAAGTAATTAATATTATCGGTGAGTACAGCAGTCAGCGTAAGAAAATCACACCTGTTAACACTACATATATCGGGGAGTCAATGCTTTCATCAATGCCTGTTGAAGTAACAGTCGGCGGTGCAACAATCTTTGTTCTTGATGTCGAGCAGTTTTATAAGATATGACAAACGAAATGCAGACAAAAACAGATTTAATATATAGTCAGGTAGTATCCCTTGCAGAGCAGGGAAACTTTCCTCATGGTGTGCTTATAGAATGTCAAAACAGTGCAGAGGGTGAAGATTTTGCAAGGTTTATTGCAAATTGCCTTGTGTGTAAAGGGCAGTCCAAGCCTTGCGGAGTGTGTCCTGACTGTATTAAGGCACAGGGTAAGGGTCATCCGGATATTTTTGAAACTGACGGTATTAAGGGTAAAAGCAAGAATTTTACTGTAGATGCTGTCCGTGAAATCCGTGATGATGCTTTTGTAATACCAAACGAAAGTGATAAAAAAATATATATTTTAAAAAATGGTCATAATATGAATGAGCAGGCACAAAATGCCATACTCAAAATATTGGAAGAACCACCATCATATGTATATTTTATAATTGTTACAGAGTCAAAAAGCACAATGCTTGAAACCGTACTTTCACGTGTTCAAATTCTGTCCCTTTTAAGTGATGAGGGTGAAATCACCGAAAAAGAAGCACAGACTGTAAAAAATATGGTGAATGCACTCCTGAATGTTAATGAGTTGGCCCTGATGGAGCAAACGGTAGTTTTTCAGAAGAATAATCAATTTGCAAAAACTGTGCTTGTGCTGTTAACTGAAGTTTTTCGTGATGCGCTTGTGAAAAAAAGTGGATTTGAAAGACCATTCCGGTTTGCAGAGGAAACAGAAAAGTTGTGTAATGGCTTAACCGCAAAAACCTTAATGCAACTTATAACGGTATGTGACGATTTAATTACTTCAGTTGACAGAAATTGTAATAATAACTTGCTTGTTGTTCGTATGTGCTACGAATTGAAAAGAGCAATGGGAAGATAAATAGGAGATACTTTAATGATAGAAACAGTTGGAATAAGATTTAAAGAGGGCGGAAAAATCTATGATTTTGACGCTGACGGCAAAAAATTTGACAAAGGTGATTATGCCATAGTTGAAACTGTTCGCGGAATGGAATGTGGACTTGTTGCAAAGGCAAATCATGGCGTGAATGAGGATAATATCACAAAACCTTTGAAGAAAGTTATCCGTGCTGCAACACAGGACGATGTTAAAACACTTGCCGAGAATAAGGAAAAGGAAAAAGAGGCATTCGGTATATGTGAACAAAAAATTGAGGCTCACGGACTCGAAATGAACCTTGTAGATGTTGAATATACTTTTGACAGAAGCAAATTGCTCTTTTATTTTACTGCGGATGGCAGAGTTGACTTCCGTGAACTTGTCAAAGATTTAGCATCTGCTTTTAAAACACGAATTGAACTTCGTCAGATTGGTGTCCGTGATGAATCTAGAATGGTTGGCGGATTTGGTATTTGTGGCAGACCATTCTGTTGTAATACATTTTTAAACGATTTCCAACCGGTTTCAATTAAAATGGCAAAAGAGCAGGGTCTCTCACTTAATCCTACAAAAATCAGCGGTACCTGTGGCAGACTTATGTGCTGTTTAAAGTATGAACAGGACACATATGAGCATCTTTTAAGGGTTACACCAAAAGTTGGTGCTATAGTGGACACTCCCGAAGGCAAGGGTAAGGTTGTAGAGAACAACTTGATTACAGGAATGTTAAAGGTAAGTCTTGACCGTCGTCCTGACGCAGCACCACTTACTATTCACCGCCATTCCGTAAAACTGCTTAAAGATGCATATATCAAGGTGGAAAAAGAGGAATTAGAGGCATTAAAAGGAATAGAGTAAAAAATACTTGATTTTTCTTTTTTATGTGCTACAATGTAAATATACCAATTAAGGGAGGGTACATAACATGGCATACAAAATTACTGAAGACTGCATTTCATGTGGCGCTTGCGCAGCAGATTGCCCAGTTGAGGCTATTTCTGAAGGCGACGGCATCTATGTAATCGACGCTGACACATGTATCGATTGCGGAGCTTGTGCTGATAGCTGCCCTGTTTCAGCTCCTGTTGCTGAATAATTAAAAAGATAAAAAGAAATCGCCGAGGTTTTTCCTCGGCGATTTTTTTATGCAAATATACTTAAATCAAAATTATTTGCTACTATTTGACCACCTTCAAAGTTTGGATGAAGTTTGTCTTTGCCCAATAAATCAAGCCGTGTGCAGTTTGGCTTGTTTTCATCAATGCAAAGACTTGCCTGGTCGTAAAAACCGTCAAACAGGTCTTTATTTTGTTCCAGCAACTTGTTATATTCAAATTCCATTTCTTCTTTTTCAGGTCGTGAATCAACACAGTAACCAAAATGTAACAAATTCATAACTATGATTTTCTTACCGTTGTCGTGAACCTTTTGTGCAATATCTTTAACTGCATTGAACACTTTTTCAGGTGAAGGCTTTTCACTTTTTGGCGCCATAAGTGTTCCGTACTGAATAAAATCATTTATGCCAAGCACAAATATAACATATTCTGCATCGGGAAATCTTAAAACATCATGGTCAAACCGCTTGATTCCGCTTATTCCGAAAAGCCCGGGGCAGGGGAAGCGTTTGCTGAAATCTTTTAATATCCTGTTGCCCATAATTGAACGGTTAATAACGGCATATCTTCCCTTGTAATTCTCACGGATTCGTTTTTCAAAAGCGTTTGTCCAGAATCCCTGTTGACTTATTGAATCACCAAAAACAACAATTGATGACGCATTGTCATTGTTCAGAAGTTCAACTGTATTAATCAGGGGGATAGGCTTATGAAAACACATACGAAGAAGATTTGATGCAACTTTTCTGACACTATCTCTTATTCTTGGTTGATTTTCTGTGTGAGGAATTTTTGTGTAATCTCCCTTAACAGTGATAAGGTTTACATTGTCAATAAGGTTACCACTACAAAGGTCACCGTTAACGACATAAATGCTGATGCAGAAATATTCGTCAACACCAATAGTAAAATCCACAGGGTCAGTTGCAATCATCTCGTTTTTTTCGATAACAAAGGACTCTTTTGAATTAACTGTAACTGTTTTATATAGACCACCTGTAAAAGTTCCGTTTTTATCACACTTTGCAATGGTTACTCCACCAATTTCAACAGGGGTCTTTCCCGGTTTGTTACAGAGTTCAAGTCGCAGCTTACTACCGCTTATTGCGGAAGAAATAACTGTTCTGTAAGTCTTTTTACATGATGGGTAATAAAAATGTGAAAGTGCAGCGTGGGCCTGTCCCCAGACTTGTACCCATTTTTCAGACATAATAAAACCTCATTTTATCCTAAATCGTGTTTATCGGTAATTGTGATTTCCGGCTTTTTCATACCCATTGTTTCAAGAACAATGATTTCGTTCTCTTCCTTTAAAAGACAACCGGGGAGATAAAGTGATTTTTGTGGGCCAACTTTCCAGTATCTGCCAAGGTTAAATCCGTTAACCCATACATATCCTTTGTCAAAGTTATCAAGGTGAACAAAACAGTCAGCCTGTGAATCTGCCTTGAAGGTGCCTTTGTAGAACATCGCACCCTTATCCTTGTTAAAATCTTCAACAGGTTTGTATGTGAGTTTGTGGAGGTTATCAAGAGGTAAAGTCCATACATCATAACCCATCTGGCGTTGATTTGCGATGTAAATATCGGAAAAACCTTTTCTGTCCATCATTTTTTCACCATAGTTAACACGTCCCATGGTATCCACAAGAAGACCGATTTTCTTTTCGCCGTCAACAGAGCCAATAAATACTGTGGTTGTATCCTGACTGTCTTTTGTGAATTTCTTAAATATGGAGCCAAGTGAAATCTTACCGGGTTTTGTATAAGTTGTGCGATCAATGAATTTTTTGTACTTATTATCAACATATACAAAACCAAAATCGTGAACATTACGTATCATTAAAGGAATTGGGTCATAATGTCCGCGGATAACTGTTTCATAGTAAATCATACCAAAGTTCTGACCAAAGTATTCCATACTTTCAGGAACAGGAACACGATGCTTTTCACCGATTACATCAATATTCTCAAAAAGACCTGCAGATTCAGTAAGTGCTACTTTACCGATACTTTGAAGTTTGGGTGATGGTAAAAGTTCCTGTTTTTCAAGACCCTGATGTTTGTGTAACAGGTCTCGTACAGCATGGTATGCAGGAGTATAATCGCCCCATTCGTTAAGGAGTGCGCAGTAGTCATAACTTGTGATAGTTGGCTCATAAGCACTGCCGGGATTGAAGTTGGCACCTGCATTAAAGTCAAAGTTTGTGCCACCGTGGAACATATAGAAGTTGAAACTTGCACCGCAATCAAGAAATTCCTGAACTTCCTTAACAACGGATTCAGGTTTTCTTGTGTGGTGCTTATCTCTCCAGTGGTCAAACCAACCGCACCAGAATTCTCCGCACATATTCGGACCGTCATTTTCAAAGTCTTTAAGACAATTAAAAGCTGTTTTTGCTCTTGAACCGAAATTAAGCACTTTATAAATGTGTGGCAATGAACCGCCTGAAAGCATATTTTTCCAGTTGCCGTCAGATGTGAAAAGAGGAACGTCAACTCCGCAATCACGAGTAAGTTTCTCAACAAAACGAAGATAGTCCTTATCATTACCGTATGAACCGTATTCGTTTTCAACCTGCATTGCGATAATATTACCACCGTTTGTCTGTAAAAGTGGGTTTAATCTGCTTAAAAGTTCTTTGTAATAACGCTCAATACAAGTGAGAAAATCAGGATACATACAACGAATTTGCATGTTTTTGTCTTTGAGCAACCAAGCGGGCAATCCACCGAAATCCCATTCAGCACAGATATACGGACCAGGTCTGACAATGCAGTAAAGACCAACCTTCTGAGCAGTTTTTACAAATCTTTCAATATCAAGGATACCTTCAAAATGAAATTCTCCCGGTTTTGGCTCGTGAAGATTCCAACAGGTGTATGTTTCAACCGTATTGAAACCTGCAAGTTTTAATTTTGTAAGTCTGTCTTCCCAATATTCAGGAACAGTACGGAAATAGTGCATAGCACCCGAATAGATTTTGAACGGCTTACCGTCCATATAAAATTCCTTGTTTTTAATTTCAAACATATGGTTATACCTCCAATGTATTCGCATACTCCTGAATCATATCAAGAAGCCGTTGCTCGTTTTCATCAAAAACTTTGTCACATTCTGCAATCTTTTTTTCAGTTTCTTCGTTTTCTTCATTTACAAGAACAACATAATGTGAATATGCTGTTTTTAAATTTTCGCAAAGAACAGGTGGCAGTTCATTTCCGAT
>JAZNIQ010000115.1:0-12696 GCA_045577555.1 Candidatus Fimenecus sp. | reverse complement strand
GTCTGTTTATTACGCTTAGAAACTGAAAATGTTAAATAAAAAGTAAACAACGTCTGAAAGTAATGCTAAAATTGCTAACATTTTACTATCTCCTTTCTTTTTCACAAACTATATATTATTTTGTTTGTTCTGCAACCATTTTTAAAATAATTCTTGCATCTATACAGCTTACTTCTCCGTCGCCGTTAACATCAGCATTTATTATTTTGTCATCGGGAAGAAGTTTAAGTCCTGCTGTTGCTTTAAGAACAAAACAAGCATCAAGTGCCGTTACTTTGCCATCACCGGTTACATCACCATTACCTGAAACATACGGATAAAGCATAGGAATTTCACAGTTATAATACATAAACTGTGGATAATCAGGATTGCTATCAACAGTGTATTGCTCATTTGCAGTAAGTAACCAGAGATAGAAATCACATGTTCCGTCATCAAGTCTGTATGCTATGTGGCCCCAGTTTTTGGTAAACCAGGTTTGATATGGTGCCTGACAGGTAGATGCGTCCACAATATTATCAGGTGAAATCATATCTTTTCCGGTATTAACCGCCTGAACATAATTATCACCCAGTGTTTTACCCATATCAGCAACAGTTGCATAACCACTTGTGTTATATGTTTCAATAACACCGTCGCTGTTCCACTGAGCAGTGATTGTTACAGGTGCTATGTATTTGTTATAGTTGGAAACGCAGAAATAATTAATATCTTCACTTTTAACCATAAAATCTACACGCTCTGTATTTTTACTTGCTACTTTTTCGTAATAATCAGAAACAAAGGCTTTAAGTTGCGGTCCTGCTTTACCGAGCATTTTATCCATCGCTTCTTCAAAATGATATTCCGGAATGAAACACCAGAAAGACGGCAAATAACCAAAAACAGGAATTAAAACTTCTTCATAAATCCTATCCCCTGCCACTTCAAAAAGGTGGTTTGCAACTTTTGCTAGGTCTTGCAAAAGCGGAATATACGGGATAAGAGAAGCGTATTCTGCACTTCCGTAAATGCTCTGTGCAATAAGTCCGCCAAGAGCAGGTCCATCAATTTGAGGATTTCCGATGAAAAGCTGACCGAGCATTTCAAGTCCGTTGAATGCTGAATTTGCCATTACAACTGTTTTAACATCGTCATAACCATATGTTGCAAGATATGTCTGTGTCATACATCCGCCCATACTCTCACCACACAAAGCAACTTTATCGTGCCCTGACTTTTCTTTTACTTCCTGGATAAATTCGTTAAGGTCTGCAGCAATATCAAAAGGATTTGCTGTCCAGTCATATATGAAAAGATACGAATGCTTTTCACCGATTTCGTTATAAATCGCCTGACCAAGAATATACTCTGAACTTACATCTTCTTTTGTAAAATCAACATATGTTTCAAGAGGGTCACTTGTATAATTTTTAACTGTTACAACGCTTTCTCTGTTAAGGTTGTTGTCATATGACACAGGGCCAAAAATGTCACCGACTGCCTGTGCCAACGCTTCTACAAGCACATCAGTATTCCAAGTTACAAGAAATTCTGCTAACTGAGGAATTACAGGCAAAATTCCGCTCACAATGTTTTCTGCAGAAAATACTGCATTTCCTTCACCATCATATAATGTTTCGCCAATACCTCTCACCTGAACAATAGGTGCTGTACCGCAATCGCATTTATATTCTATCGCAAAAGCAGGTACCAAAAGTGTAAAAAGCAAAATCAAAGATAGCGCAATGCTCAAAACTGACTTTGTCTTTTTCATAAAAATCCCTCCGTTATCATTAACTGAGTTCATTTTACCACAATATTACTCCGTTTACAACAAGATATTCAAAATATACTTTCTATTATTTTTTCAGAAATATCCGGTGAATATTGCCAGGAGTCCATATGATTACCATCAAAATAATATTTTACAGGCGCAGGTTTATTCTTTTCCGGAAAACTATCTACAATTGAAAGTTTGATTTTCATTTTTTCGGGATTAATGCTTTTTATGTAAACGCTGGCTGAATCTCCTTCCTGAACCTCACTTGTATATTCAGCAAGACCTGCAAGATTTGGGCTCAGTTCAATAAAAACTCCGTATTTTTCTATAGAGCGTACAATTCCGCCAACTGTCTGACCTGCCTTGAATTTCTCGGCATTTTCCTGCCATGTACCAAGAAGTTCTTTATGAGAAAGGGTTACTCTGCCCATACTGTCAATACTTTTAACCACCGCCTTAATTAGAGTATTTACAGCAAAACGCACATTCGGATGAGGAATTCGTGAAACTGAAATGCTGTCAATTGGTAAAAGTGCAGATATTCCGCAACCGATATCACAAAAAGAGCCAAAAATCTCGTTATGAGTTATTCTCGCATCTATAATATCACCGGGGGACAGATTCTTTATAAATTCTTCAATACATTCTTCCTGAACAGCCCGACGACTCAGAATTGCAGTACGCACACCTGCCTCATCATCCATAAAATCTATAATTTTAAATGCTACCGGTTTGTTAACCCTTGAAATTATGGCTATATCACGAACACTGCCGTCAGAAATACCAACGGCACATTCTTCACGGGGAATAACACCCTGAATAACACCTAAATCAACATGAAGATTATGCTCTCGGTCACAAAGCGTTACTTTACCCTCCAGTATTCTTTCTTGAAAAAAACACTCACGCAAATTATTAATTGATTCCTGATACCTTTTATTCTGACGACTTTCATAAAGAATTCCCTCGGGATAGTATTTTTTCATAAATCTCACCTTTATTTTAAAAATTATAATAAAATGTATGTGAAATAATATGAAAAGAGAATTAAAAAAGTATTTTATTTTTTTACACTTTATGGTAATATATATAATGGTGAAGATTATGGATATTAAAGTTAACGATATTCTTGAAATGAAAAAAGAACATCCCTGCGGTGGTAAACAGTTTTTAGTGCTCCGTGCCGGAATGGATTTTCGTGTGCGTTGTGTAAAATGTGACCGCGAAGTTATGGTACCAAGAATAAAAATTGAGAAAAACATAAAAAAAGTAATGAGAGATGGAGAAATAGTTAATGTTTGATAAATTATTAGGAATTGAAGCACGATTTGAAACTGTAAATGAACAGCTCTGCGATCCAGCTACCGTCAGTGACCAACAGTTATACACAAAACTTATGAAAGAGTTGAAACAGTTAACTCCTGTTGTTGAAAAATTCCGTGAATACAAAGGCTTTAAAGACACCTTTGAGGAATCAAAAATGTTGCTTGATGAAGGTGGCATGGATAAAGATTTCAAGGAAATGGTGCAGGAGGAATTTGAAACAGCAAAAGAACAACTTGATGTGTGTTGGGAAGAACTTAAAATACTTCTTCTCCCCCGCGACCCAAACGATGACAAAAACGTTATTATTGAAATCCGTGGTGGTGCCGGTGGTGAAGAGGCTGCTCTCTTTGCAAATTCACTTTTTAGAATGTACACAATGTACGCCGAAGCACGAGGCTGGAAAATGGAAATTCTCTCTGAAAATCCAACAGAATTGGGTGGATATAAAGAAGTTATTTTTTCTGTTGACGGTGATGGTGCATATTCACGATTCAAGTTTGAAAGTGGTGTTCACAGAGTTCAGCGTGTTCCCGAAACTGAAAGTCAGGGCAGAATCCAGACTTCAACAGTTACCGTTGCTGTTCTTCCTGAAGCAGAGGATGTTGATTTCGAGTTAAACCCTGCAGAATTACAGATTGATGTTTTCCGTTCAAGCGGTGCAGGTGGTCAGAAAGTTAACAAAACATCATCCGCTATCCGTGTTACACACTTGCCAACAGGCATGGTTGTTGAATGTCAGGATGAACGCAGTCAGCATAAAAACAAAGACAAGGCACTTAAGGTGCTTCGTTCACGACTCTTAGAAATTGAACAAGCAAAGCATGATGCTGAAATTGCAGGTCAGAGAAAGAGTCAGGTTGGCACAGGCGACAGAAGCGAACGTATCAGAACATACAATTTCCCACAGGGACGAGTAAGTGATCACAGAATTGGACTTACTCTTTATAAAATCGAGCAGATTATGAATGGTGACATTGATGAAATTATTGATGCACTCATCACTGCAGACACTGCCGAAAAATTGAAAGCAGAGGAATAAAATATGAAATTCAAACTTAATGGACTTGAAAAATTTGTAATGAAAAACCATCAGGCAATGAAAGTTATTACTATAGTGTTGTATTTCATTTCATTAATTATATGCAACTATCATTTTCAGATAGGATTTACTATGTTTTTAATAATATTAGTTGCACTTCTTTATGTTATGGCGTTACCTGTACTTAAAAACCATCAACTCGTTAAGATAAACGACGTACATATGAATCCTGTTGAAATGATGAATGGTGCAAACTTGATGCTTGAAACTTTAAAGCCAAAAGACATCAACAATGTATGTACTTATTGTTTGTTACGCATAGTTGCACTTATCAATATGGGTGAATTTGATATGGCAGAAAACGAAATCCGTCTTTTCTGGCAGAATATCGATTTAAATAAAGTCAATGATACTGCTATTACTGACACACATATTTTAATGGCAAACATTACACTTGAAAAAGGTGATATGAAATCTTTTGATGAGCAAATGAACCTTGTTTATGAATATCGCAAAAAAGCACAGAGTTTTGCTCTTTTCAAAAATCCGATTGACTATAATATTGAAAGTGTTAAGCTTTCAGCTGAAGCTATGACAGCAACTCCAGGTCGAAATGAAAATGATTATGAAACAAAGGTTCTTACTCATCTTCGCACTAATCCGCTCAATAACAAGCCAAGAAAAAAAGATGCTCAACCAATATTTGTTTTTTCTGCTTACAGCAAACTTTTTGAGTTCTTCAAGCGTACAGGGAACGTACAAAAATCGACATATTACGCACAACAACTTGTAAGTTCAGGTAATGAACAGTTTATTGACTATCGCAGAGCAAAGGAATATCTTGAAAATGCAAACAGAAGTAATTAACATTACAACTGAATATGAAAGAGCATTAAGTGAAACGAAACGGCTCATAAATGATGGTGACGTTGTGGGAATACCAACTGAAACAGTTTACGGCCTTGCTGCAAATGCATTAAACGAAGATGCTGTTAAAAAAATTTTTGTGGCAAAAGGTCGTCCAAGTGATAATCCGCTTATTGTGCATATAAGTAAGTTTGAAGATTTAGAGCCACTTGTTTCAGAAATTCCTGAAAAAGTTAAGCGTATGGCTCAAAAATTTTGGCCTGCTCCTCTTACTATGATTATGAAAAAGAGTGACCGCGTTTCGAATGTTGTTTCAGGTAATCTGCCTACTGTTGCGGTACGTATGCCAAAAAGTGATTATGCAAGGGCAATAATTGAAAGTTGCGGTTGTCCCCTTGCGGCACCATCAGCAAATCTTTCAGGTAGTCCAAGCCCCACAAATGCAAAATATGTATTGAAAGATATGAACGGTAGAATTCCCCTAATAATTGATGGTGGAAATTGTGAAATCGGTGTTGAATCAACTGTTATTTCCTTTGCAGAAGAGCCACCAAGACTTCTTCGTCCCGGTGGAGTGACTTTGGAAGAAATGACCGAATTAATCGGTGAAATCGTAGTTGATGATGCTGTGCTCAACCAATTGGAAGAAGGTGCAGTTGCATCTTCACCCGGTATGAAATACAAGCATTATGCACCAAGTGCCGACATAACAATAATAAAAAGTGACTTTAATACTTTTAAAAATCATTGCGAAAGTGAAGAAAACATAACTGCACTATGCTTTGATGGTGAGAGTGAAAAACTTAACTGCACATCTGTTACATACGGCAAAGAAAACGACGGTTACAGTCAGAGTGCAAGACTTTTTGATGCCTTAAGAGAATTAGATGAAATGGGTGCTCACAAGGTGTATGCCCGTTGTCCTGATACAACAGGTATGGGGTTGGCAGTGTATAATCGTTTAATCCGTGCAAGTGGGTTTAAAATTAAGGTGATATAATGAAGATTATCGGTCTTACGGGACTTACAGGTGCAGGAAAAAGCACCGTTGCACAAAAGTTAATGGCTTATGGTTGTTATCATATTGATGCTGACAAAGTTGCCCGTGATGTAATAAATAACAGCGAAACCGTTAAGAATAAATTAAAAAAGCATTTTGGAGAGGACGTTATAAACTCTGACGGCACCACAAATCGTCCTTTACTTGCAAGTCGTGCTTTTGCAGATACAGAAAGCACAAATGCTCTCAATGAGATTACTCACCCCGCTGTGACAGAAGAGATAAAATCCATCATCAAAGATATGAAGCAAGTTGGCTATCGTGGTGTTGTTATTGATGCTATTGCTCTTTTTGAAAGTGGTGAGGATACACTTTGTGATTTCACCGTGGCAGTTATAGCGCCAAAAGAAATCCGACTCCAGCGAATAATGGAAAGGGATAATATTACAGAGGAAAAAGCGCTTGAAAGAATCAACGCACAGAAAGACGAAAAGTTTTTCACCGAAAAAGCAGATTTTGTCCTCTGGAATTATCCACCTTACGACTTAAATGTGGAAATAAGACCCATCGTGGCACAAATATAAATGTAACCGAAAGGAGAAAATAAAATGGACTTAAATGAATTGAAAAAAGAACTTTTTTATGAGCCAAAACATGCTATGGAAAAAGTTGACGATGCAGTTGTAAAGGCTGCTGACGATTTCTGCGAAGGCTATAAAAGTTATCTTGACTATGCAAAAATCGAACGCGAATCTGTTGAATTCTTTGTAAAAGAGGCGGAAAGTCGTGGCTACACAGAATTTGACAACTCAAAGAAATACAACGCAGGTGACAAGGTTTATTTCAACAACAGAAATAAGGCAATCATTCTTTGTGTTTTCGGTAAAAAGAGTATCTCAGAAGGTGTTAAAATCTCTGCAGCACATATTGACTCTCCCCGTCTTGACCTTAAACCAAACCCACTTTATGAGGATTCTTCTCTTGCATATTTCAAGACACATTACTACGGTGGAATCAAAAAATACCAGTGGACTGCAATTCCCCTTGCCCTTCACGGTGTTGTTGTTAAGGCAAATGGTGAAAATGTAAAAGTAAATGTCGGTGAGGATGAAAACGACCCTCAATTCTGTGTGACTGACCTTCTTCCACACTTAGCACAGGAACAGATGAAACAAACAATGAGTGATGGTATCAAAGGAGAGCAGTTGAATATCCTTATCGGTTCTCGTCCGTTCTCAAAAGATGAAGGTGCTGACAAAGTTAAACTTAATATCATCAAAATTCTTAATGAAAAATACGGTATTACAGAAAGCGATTTCCTGAGTGCAGAACTTGAACTCGTACCTGCATTCAAAGCTCGTGATATTGGTTTTGACAGAAGCTTAATCGGTGCTTACGGTCACGATGACAAAGTTTGTGCTTACCCTGCTGCACAAGCAATTTTCAATGTAGAAAACCCTGAATTCACCTGCCTTACAGTTCTTACCGACAAGGAAGAAATCGGTTCTGACGGCAACACAGGTCTTAACTCATCATATATGAAATATTTCATTCACGACCTTGCTGTTATGGGTGGAGTTGAACCATGGAGAGTACTTTCAAAATCAGAATGTCTTTCTGCCGATGTAAACGCTGCATTTGACCCAACATTCCCTGAAGTAAGTGAAAGAAAGAACTGCTCATTTGTCAATAACGGTGTTGTTATTACAAAATATACAGGTGCTCGTGGTAAGAGTGGCACAAGTGATGCTTCTGCAGAATATATGGGCAAAATCCGCAGAATGTTAAATGCTAACGATGTTGTATGGCAGATTGGTGAGCTTGGTAAAGTTGATGCAGGTGGTGGCGGTACTGTTGCTATGTATGTTGCTAACCTTGACATTGACACAATCGACCTTGGTGTGCCTGTACTTTCTATGCACGCACCAATGGAAGTAGTGTCAAAACTTGATGTTTATATGGCTTATAGAGCATTTAAAGTATTCTTTGAACAAAACTAAACAGAAAACAAAATGCAAAGTGAAAGGCAGAGAAAATCCTCTGCCTTTTAAATTTTCTGATTTATAATAAAATGGGTTGTGGCTGACTTTTTGATGCAAGAACCTCTTTCACCGTGTCGGGAATAAATTTAAAATCTGCCACAATGGAATTGGGTTTATTGATGTAATCATCCTGTTTCATTGGCACAAAATAAATATTCTTACTATTAATTAAAAGTCCTATGTTCTTGGCGGACGTGCCAAGAGCATCATTGGTTGAAACTGCAATAACAACAGGACGTTGATTACGGAGATGTGCCTTTACAGCAAGGGTTACTGAAGTATCACTTATACCATTGGCAAGTTTACCGAGAGTGTTGCCGGTACACGGAGCAATAACAAGAATATCAAGTAATTCCTTTGGTCCTATCGGCTCTGCACCAGTAATGGTATATATTATTTTTTCCTTGCAAATCTGCTCAATTTCCTCGTTAAACTCCCTTGACTTCCCAAATCTTGTATCCGTTGTATATGCTGTATGTGACATAATGGGAACGACTTTATATCCCTCATCAGTTAATTTTTTCATTTGTGGGATTACTTTTTTAAAGGTGCAGAAAGACCCGCAAAGTGCGAATCCCACAGTTTCTTTTTGCATTGCTATTCCTCCTCTTGCAAGGTGTTGCAAATTTTTTTACCTATTATTTCCCCCGCTGTTTTGGGTGTGTATTTTCCTGGCAGACCCATAGCTTTAATAACATCTACCGAATGTTTACGAGCTAAATCAAAATCGACTCCGAAGGGTGACGAAGCAAGTTCAATTATTTTGCTTCCTTTTTTCATATTGATTATGGTTTCTTCATGAATAACATGGTCAGGAATTGTATTTATAATTATGTCATAATTATCTGAAAGTCGTGCTAACGATGTTAAAGGCTCTGTCTTGCACCCTTTTATGACGGCATCTTCTCTTTGGGATGGGTTTCGTGCAAATACTGTTACATCACATGAAAGAGCCTTTAAAAGAGTGACTGTTTCTTTTGCCACTCTGCCAAAACCCGTAACAGCATATTTACCCAAAGTCAAGGCAAAATCAATATGTTCAAGGAGAATTTTCAAAGCACCAAAAGCGGTTAATACTGCATTTTTCTCAATAAAAGCATTGTCATAATAATCCACAAAGATTGTTTCACTTTCACGAAGACGGGATAGCAATTCACCTTTGATGATTCCACCAAAAACAAAATTTTTACTGCCTAAAAATGAAACCAAGCGGTCAATAGTAATCTCTTTTTTTGAAAATGGCATAAAAATTGTTTTATCATTTCTTGTTGCAGGCAGTGGCAGAATAACGGCTGTTTCTTCCCCTATCATACCTTTAAGTTTATCTGTATCATCATCCCAATCAAATAGACCATAGGATTCCACCTTAAAGCCCTGCCCCACAAGATACTCTTTAAGATACTTCTGCCGTTTATCTCCGCCAACAATGACAATATTTCTCATATACAATCCCCCTTGCTTACTACTATGGTATGTTTTTTGAGAAAATTTGGTGATTAGGTGTTTAAATTTTTTTAATTATGTAATATAATAAAATACGGTGATTAAAATGAATGAAATATCCAAGGTTTTAGAAAATGTAAAAACAATACATTTTATTGGTATCGGTGGAAGCGGTATGTGTCCTCTTGCAGAAATTCTGCACAGTCGCGGTTATACTCTCCAAGGCTCTGACAATAACGAAAGTTCCATTGTTGAGCGAATCCGCAAAATGGGAATCAAGGTTATGATGGGGCAAAAAACTGAGAATATTGAGGGTGCTGAAATGGTAGTTTATTCTGCCGCAATTTCAAGAGAAAACCCTGAACTTAAAGCCGCAATAGAAAGCGGAATTCCAACATTCCAACGAGCAGAGTTATTGGGTGAAATTTCACGTCAGTTCAGTAATTGCATTGGCATCTGCGGCACTCACGGTAAAACAACTGTTACATCTTTAACTGTTCAGACAATGCTTGGTGCAGGTCTTGACCCGTCAGCAGTTATCGGCGGAAAATTGCCACTTACAAACAGTTACGGCAGAGTTGGACAGACTGAAACAATAGTTATGGAATCCTGCGAATACCAAGACACTTTCCTTAAAATGAGTCCGGATGTTGCTGTTATTCTTAATATTGATGAAGACCATCTTGAATATTTCAAGACTATGGAAAACCTTATTTTAAGTTTCACAAAATTTGCTTCTTCTGCAACAAAAGCAGTTATTTATAATGGTGACGATGAAAATACCCTTAAGGCCATAAAAGACATTAAAGGCAAAGAAATGATTTCATTCGGTTTCAGCAATAAAAATGACTACTATGCAGAAAATATAAAAGAATACAAAGGTGCTTTTACTAAATTTAATGTGATATACAAGGGAGAAAAACTTGGTAGCGTTGAGCTTTCAATTCCCGGTATCCATAATGTACTTAATGCACTTGCTGCAATAGCATCTGCAATTTATTCAGGTGCAGAGTTCAACGATTGTATTAAAGGATTACAGGAATTTAAAGGTGCAGGTCGTCGTTTTGAGGATTTGGGAACATACAACGGAATTGATTTTATAGATGACTATGCTCATCATCCTGCTGAACTTAAAGTTACTCTTGAAGCGGCTATGAAAATGGGTTACAACACCGTATGGGCAGTTTTCCAACCATTCACATATTCAAGAACTGCTATGCATTTTGACGAGTTTGTTGATGTGCTTAAAATCCCTGACAGGTGTGTTATGACAGAGATTATGGGTTCTCGTGAAGTTAACACTTACGACATTTACACATCACAATTAGCAGAAAAAATCCCAAATTCAGTTTGGTTCAACACACAGGAAGAAGTTGCCGACTATGTTGTAAAAAATGCTAAATCAGGTGATTTGGTTCTCACAATGGGTTGTGGCGACATCTATAAATCTGCATTTATGATGATTGAGAGATTAAAAAATGGTACAGTTTAATAACTCCTGGGATATACTTTTGAAAGATGAATTCCAAAAACCATATTATCTCAATTTGAGAAATTTTTTGGTTCAGGAATACAAAACAAAAACCATATATCCCAACATGAACGATATTTTTAACGCCCTGAAATATACGGATTACAAGAATGTTAAAGTGGTGATTTTAGGTCAGGACCCCTATCATCAGCCAAATCAGGCACACGGACTTTGTTTTTCCGTTAAAAAAGGTGTTAATCCCCCGCCCTCATTACAGAATATGTATAAGGAAATTCACGCTGAGTATGGTTACCCCATACCACAGCACGGTGAACTTACATATTGGGCACAGCAGGGTGTTCTTATGATGAACACGGTGCTAACGGTAAGAGAAAGCCAACCAAACAGTCACAAGGGAATGGGTTGGGAAATATTTACGGATAATGTGATTTCTCTTTTAAATCTCCGTCCTGAACCTATGGTATTTTTGCTCTGGGGTGCAAATGCAAGAGCAAAGAAGAAAATAATTACAAATCCTAACCATTTGGTATTAGAATCAGCACACCCAAGTCCGCTTTCTGCATATAATGGGTTTTTCGGCAACGGTCATTTCAAAAAGGCAAATGAGTTTTTAAAACAGAAAAATATGACCGAAATTGATTGGAATATTATTTAAAATATAATTTGCTTTGAAATCAACATAATCTTTCAATCTTGTTGTTCAATAAATCTCCTTGAATTTGTAAAATATAATCACAAAATCAAAAGGGGGTTCTTTAAATGAACACAGATAAAATTTTAGCAGAAGCAATCGCAAAGGACTACTTGCCAAAAGAGAATTCAAAAATAATTGCACTTAAAAAATTGGATAACAAAGCAAAACTACCTGCAAATATTTTTGCCTATACATTTGGTATTATTTCTACACTTATTGCAGGAACAGGAATGTGTCTTGCTATGCAGGTTATCGGCAGTGGTATATTTGGAATAATGCTTGGTGTTTTTATCGGTATTATTGGTTTTATAGGCTGTGGTATAAACTATCCTGTTTACAAAAAAATTCTCCAGAAAAGTAAAACCAAATATGCTTACGAAATCGTACAACTTGCTCGCGAAATAAGTGAAAATCAATAAAAAAACTAAAACATAACGCGAGGAGTAGTGTTATGAATAAATCTGAAAGCAAATATTTTAATACTGCTGTTAAAATGGACATTGCATTGATTTCTTTATTAAGGAAAAAGCCACTTGCATATATCACAATACGTGAAATATGCGAAGTTGCAGGTGTAAATCGTTCTACTTTTTATTTGCATTATGAAACTATCGGAGATTTATTGAACGAAACAGTAAGGTACTTGTTAAATGATTTTTTGTCTTATTATACAAATGACACAAAATCCATTTCACTCAATCTTATAGAATGTGAACTTGATGAATTAGTTTTCATCTGTGATAAAGATCTGAATCCATATCTGACATATATCAAAGATAATAAGGAAGTTTTTGCTACAGCATTATCACATAAAGATACTTTTGGATTTGAAAAAATATATAAACAGTTGTTTGAAAATATTTTTAATCCCATTTTGGATAGATTTGGTTATTCGACAGACGATAGAAAATATGTGATGATGTATTATTTGAATGGTATTAATGCAATTATTCTTGAATGGCTAAAAAACGATTGCAATAAATCAAAGTCGGATCGTAGCCATGTCGTTCTGTGAGCCAAGGAGTTGATTT
>JAZNIQ010000114.1:0-7483 GCA_045577555.1 Candidatus Fimenecus sp. | reverse complement strand
CCAAAAGCTTCTGCTCTCACATATGAACCGATTTTGTTAGAATAATCGTCAAGGTCAATGGTATTGCCTACTGCAATCACTTCACCATCGGCAATCCAATGAACCGTAAGTGCATTGTCAACTTCAAGATTGATTTTATCTTCTTTATCGTCAACTGAAACATTTGTTACCTTTGGTGCAGGAATTGAGCCATCTCTGTTTTCCTGTTCAAAACTTGTGCCCCAATCAATACCTGTTTCTAATGAAAACTGTGCCAATTCTTCCTGATTCTTTATATATCTGCTAACGGCAAAGAATGCACCGTTCTGAAGGCAGGTATGGACATTTTCTGCAGTATTTTCAGGCATACACAAGTCAGTCCATGCGCAACCTACTTTATCTAGTTGGTGTGCATCGGTTGTGGCAATCGCAAAAACATTTCTACCTGTCGGCACAACTTTCCTGAGAAGAATATCCCAGAGTTTTCTGTCATATTTTGTTCTTCCATCCTTCTTTGAATTAATATCAATTCCTATACAAGAATCATATTTTGTAAGAATGTTAGTGAACTTGTTAATGACATACTCATACCAGATATCATCTTCATTATAAGCATCTGCCTGGCAGTTTTCTTCTTTTGCTTTTGTGTATTCACCAGGATGATTAATTACACTCAAACCACCTGCTGAATCTACATTTTTTATAACTTCCTCATAGTTACTTGTGCCACCAACAACACCATCACCATATTCTGCAAACCAACTATTTACATGAGCATTATTAAGTGATGTTGGATTCTGCTCAATGCCCATTGGTACTTCAATCATTGGTCTTCCGTTTCTGCCAACACCTGTTGTAATCTCGTTATATCTCTCTTCCGTTAATGGTGTAACCTTAGGAATTTCACCATTTGCAACACCCATTGCAATTTTAAAATAATTTCTTGTATTTACTTTTTTCCAACCTCTGCTGACAATTCCATGGTCAGTCAAAGCAAGGACATCGTACCCCTGAGTGTAATGTTCTTCAATCATGACATCCATGTCCTCATCGCCATCGGACGCAGTTGTATGACAATGCAAGTCTGCCTTGTATTGATCCCATTTTTCAAAATCTACTGTTTCATAAGGATTGTTTATTGTGTAGTCAATATCTTCTGCTGCAAAGGAAATAATACAACAACTGAATGTCATAAAGATTGCGAGAAGAATAGAAATCATTTTTTTCATAATCCAACCTCATTTCAAGACTTATATTTTTAACAAATTCGGCGGGAGCAAGCCCCCGCCCTATATGGATTGTTGTTTATTCCTCTTTAAATACTGCATCGAATAATGGAAGTTTTGACATTTTCATGACTGCACTGAAAAGTCGTCCGCCCTGTACAGGAGTTAATCTACCGAAAATCTTCATAAATTCTGCATCAAAGCCGAAAATCATAAGTTCTCTCTTATTTTCGATACCGTTAACAATCATTTTAACCATTTTGTCACAGTCTGTGCTGATGGCATTAATCATTTTTTCACCTTTAGCAGTGTTTGAATCCTGATTACGGAAAATATCTGTTTTTGTAAAGCCCGGACAAATAACTGAAACATAGCATTTACCTCTTAAATCTTCTCTTAAAGACTCTGTAAATGACTTGAGAGCCGCTTTACTTGCAGAATATGTAGAAGTACCTGCAAGTGACATTAATGCTGCAGAAGAAGCCACATTTATAACTGCCGGTGTACTTGATTTAAGGAGCATTGGTAATAACGCCTTGATTGAATAAACTGCTGAATAGAAGTTGATATTCATTACCCTTTCAATATCTTCAATTGAGTAATTCTGTGTCTTATTGAATTTTGGCAAGATACCTGCGTTGTTAATAAGCACATCTGGGTGAATATCGTTTTCTTTGAGATATTCTACAAATTCAAGCCAATTTTCTTTAACTGAAACATCAAAGAGTTTGTATGAGAAATTCTTTGCATATTCGCCCAATTCCTCAATAAATTTTTCCGTTTTTTCCTGACTTCTTGCAATACCGATAACCTTACAGTTATGCTTTTTAATAAGTGTTTCTGTAATTCCTTTACCGATACCTGCAGAAGCACCCGTAATTATTACTGTTTTGTTGTCAATCCAATTCTTACCCATAATATATCTCCCTTATTTATAATTTTTTATAAAAAATTTATAGAATGCAACACAGTTTGCAACTGAGTCAACATCAATATTTTCGTTTTCAGCGTGAACTGATGCTAATTGCTGTGCCGAAAGTTTTATAGGCGCAAAACGAAGTACACATTCACACACATCTGTAAGCGTTCTTGCATCTGTACCCGCAGGCAGGATAAACGGAGATGCAGGATATTGCGGGAAAATTTCACCGATACATTTCATTGCATATGAAAATTGCGGTTTAGACATATCAGCAGGACCGTGATATTCGCTATCCTCAGTCATTTCAACCGTGATGTCATATTTTGAAGCAATTTCTTTAAATAGTTTCAAATCTTGTTCAAAATCTTTTTCATCAACAGGACGAACAAATACTTTTACAGTACATTTTTTTGACGCGGTGCTACCCTCAATATTGTTAAAGGTACAAGTTGTGCCGATAAGCCCATCTGCTTGCGCATTGAGTTTAGGCATCACCTTTTTAATAATTCCTCCAAAAAGCCATAAATTTGCAAAAAACATATTCATTGGGAAACAACAATATGGTCCTAAATGCTTAAACATTGCTTCGACCTGAGGATTTATACGACGTATAAAGATATTATTTGATGTAATCTCATTAACAAAAGCAGACATTCTTTCAACAGGTGTTGCTTTTGCGGCAGCGGTAAGACTTGCGTGGCCATTATCTGCGGTTGCAGTACAAATAAGACTTATTCTGCCTTTTTCGTGAACCGCCACCATACCACATTTATCCGCCCTCATTCCCCCGATTGGCGGGTCAATAAGTGCTCCGCCTTCATCAAGGATAACCTCAAATTTAATATTATTTTCTTTGAAATATCCAAGAGCTGTAGGGATTCCGTCACCGCCAAGTTCTTCATTATGAGATGAGCCAAGCCAAATATTGCAAGGTGGTGTGTAACCCTCATTCAACAATTCTTCAAGTGCAGAAAACTCGGCAAATAGGGGTGTTTTGGTATCAACTGTTCCCCTACCCCAGATTTTACCCTCAGCAATCGCACCTGAAAAACCATCATATTCCCAATCACCGCTGACATCAACAACATCGTGGTGAGACATAAGCATGATGTTACGACTTTCATCCTTACCTTTGATTTTGTATATCCAGCAATCGTCCGAAAACGTCATTTTTTCCGACGAATTATGTACTGTTGGAAACAACTCCACCATAACATTGCGAAGTTTTGCAAATTCAGTATCATCATAACTGTCTTTTACGGAAACTGTTTTGCACTGAATCATCTTTTGAAGGCGAGTTGCATAGTATTCTATTTCTCCATCATTATATAACGGCTTAAAATCCGTAAGTTTTCTTGCTTTTTTGGTTGCTGATATCGTATTAATTGCAATAACCATAATTAATACCAGTACCATTGCAAGTACAACAAAAAGCACAACCATTTGGATTCCCCTTTTATTTCATTGACAGATACATATTTTTTATATCATCATAAGAAAGTGGTATCATATTTCTCTCCATAAGTGGAGTCATACTCATTTCTGTAAGTTTGTCGATTTCTTCATTAGATTTTACACCAATTTCTGATAAAGTGCAAGCCATTCCTAATTTCTTTTTAAGTTCAGTAATGGCATCTGCCATAGCATAAGCATCAGAAAAACCACAATTTTGTGCAAACTTATTAAGTCTGCCGTTTTCAGCCTCTGCGTTATACCTTGTAAAGAAATCAAGTGTCATTGCACAAGCCTCACCATGGGGTACTCCGTAAATATTTGTTAGTGGAAAAGAACAGGCATGGCTACCTGCCGTTCGGGGATTTGAAAATGCTACACCTGCAACGATGGATGCTTCTGCCATCTTTTCACGGGCAAGTAAGTTGTCAGGTTCACAATATGCTTTGTATAACCATTCAAAAACAAGTTTTGTGGCATGTACGGAACAACTTTCACAGATAGGCTGATGTAAAACACTCCAAACACTTTCAAGTGCATGAGCCAACACATCAAGACCAGTTGATGCAGTAACTTTTGGCGGTACACTCAAGGTAAGACGAGGGTCAACAATGGCGGCTTTCGGATACATAAGCGGGTCATTCATAGTTGATTTAACATTTTTGCTTAAATCTGTAAGAACTGAAATGTTTGTAATTTCACTACCCGTACCACTTGTTGTAGCAACCGCAATCATAGGTATAACTTCGTCCTTATCGATAGGTTTTCCGCCTGTATGATAACTTTCAATAAAGTCATCACCTTTGGCTATTGCACAAGCCGCCTTACAACAGTCCATTGGTGAGCCACCACCTAAAGCAACGGCAAAATCCACATTGTATTTTCTTAAAACCTTTACGCAGTTGTTAACATTATCAGTTGTAGGATTGGGTCTTATATCACTATAAACTGCAACCAAAGTACCTTTTGAATTTTTAATAAAGTCATCTGCCACACCATTCTTTTTAAGTGTGTTTGAGCAGACAAGCACGCCCCTTTTATATCCGAATTCTTCAATTATCCTTGGTAATTCATAACTTTTATCTGTACCAAAATAAATCTTCACAGGCAATGAAAATTCCCAGCTCATATACTGCACTTCCCTTGAATTATATTTCTTTTTTTCAACTCTTTATTAATTGTGTTCAGCACTTTTTTCTTATCCGCACTCCACACAGGTTCAACAAGATACTTTTTAGGTGCATCACCTGTTATTCTGTGAATTACTATATTTTCAGGTATTCGCTCTATACAGTCAAAAATAATACTCATATATTCATCCAAGGACAGCGGAGTTACTAATCCTCTTTTATAATCCTCATATAAATCTGTATCTTTTAAAATATGTAAAAGTTGGAGTTTTACTCCGTCCGTACCGCATCCGACCGCAAAATCAACCGTATTCAGAATATCTGTTTTCTTTTCCCCTGGCAGACCGATTATTATATGAGTCACAACTGTAATATTACGCTTTTTTAATTCTTTGACAGCTTTTGCATAAACAGAGTTTTCATATCCTCTACGGATATACTTCATAGTTTCTGTTTTCGAGCTTTGCAAACCTAATTCAACCCATACAGGTTTAATTTCATTAAGTCTTTCAAGCATTTTCAGGATATTTTCAGGCAAACAATCCGGTCTTGTTCCTATGGAAAGTGCAACTATATCTTCCCTTTCCGCTGCTTTTGTGAAAACCTTTTCAAGATAATCAACATCACCATAAGTATTAGTAAAACTTTGAAAATATGCTATGAATTTGTTGGATTTAGCTTTATTATTTACTCTACATTTTGCATTGTCAATCTGAACATCTATATCTTCACCGAACTGTGCAAAATGTGACGAGCCATTATGACAGAAAATGCAACCACGAGTATCAAGCGTGCCGTCACGATTCGGACAAGTACAGCCTATATCCAAGGCAAGTTTATACACCTTTTCGCCGAACTGATTAATTAAATATTCATTTAAAGAATAATATCTGCTCATTCTTTAATCACCTCAATTATTTTACATTAATTTAACTTTTTTTGCAATAATATATATTGAATATTGATATTTAAAAGGTTAACAAAATTTCAACCATTATATTGACAGGTTATTAAAATTCCTTTAAAATAATTGTGTATTTATAAAAATTCAGAAAAAGGAAGTGATACAGTTTTGAAAGCAAGAACATTGTTGAATAAATTCTCTATGAATACTGTAAGAGTTCTTTTCTTTTGGATTGTATTACTTATAGTTAATGCAAAAGTTAAAAGATATAAACCAAAAAGCAAGAATTTCATTGTAATAGGTAACCATTCCGATGGCCTTGACCCTATATACATTATGTGTTCGCTTAAAAAGTACATTCGATTTGTTGCCGGTGACCATGTTATTTTAAATCCTTGGGCAAAGTTTTTCTTTAAAACATTGTCAGGTTGGATTATTAAAGGCAGAGATAATCCTGCTTCTGTTCTTTTTAATGATATGAAAGCTGCAGCTGATGAAGGTGTGCCAACAGGTATATTTGTTGAGGGAACAATTACGCCAAACGGTGAAACCGGATTTTTCTCACCAAGAACAGGGCAGTTTGTAAAAGATTTAGGTGTTTCCCTTATTACCTATCGTATTAAAGGTGGCTTTTTTCATACACCTCGTTGGGGAACAGGTCTTCGTCGCGGACCTATCCGGGGTAAAGTTGTTGGTGAATATTCTGCTGAGGAATTGAGCCGTATGACCGGTGAAGAAGTTAATGAAATTATCAAAAGAGATATTTATGTCAATGCTTTTGAGGAACAGCGTAAGCGTCCAAGAATATATAAGGGTAAAAATCTTGCGGAACATATTGAAAGAGTTCTTTTTATATGTCCTCATTGCGAACAAGTCGGCACAATGCATTCCAAAGGTAATTACTTAACCTGTGAATGTGGTTATCAGGTAGAATTCGGCAGAGATGGTTTCTTCCATCCAAGTCAGAAAGAATTGGTTTTTGACAATGCTCTTGATTGGGACAAATGGCAAAAACCCGTATGGAAAAACAAAGTTATCACAGCAAAAGACGGTGAATTGATTTTCGAAGAAAAAGACCAGATTGTTTATACAATGATTAAGCGCAAACGTGTTGAACTTTCCGACAATGCTACAATGCGACTTTATAAAGACAGATTTGAACTTTATCTTAACGCAAAACAAACTATTGTAATGCCTGTGGACAAACTTAAGCTTGTTTTGAATGTATCAGTTCAGTCTCTTATGTTTATCGACTCTGAACATTTTTTATATGTAAAGAGTAAAAATCCCACTGCAGCGGCAAAATATGTTGCAGCGTGGAGACATCTCATCGGAAAAGAATACAAATAGAACTCGAGGCACCTTTTTGGTGCCTCTTTTGTTATCTGTTGCCCTGATTTTTTTCGTTTTTCATATCAGGTCCGTTTTTCTGGTTTGACCACTGGTTATTTGTTGGAGATTTCTTGTTATTGTTCTGCACGTTATTCTTATTATTGTTGTTCTGTGCATTGTTTTTGTTATTGTTGTTATTCATCATTATCACCTCGCAATAGTATTATTGCCGATAATTTTTATAAAATTACTGTTTATTTTTTCTTTATTATGTGATAAAATAAAAACATTAAATGATAGGAGATAAAATATGATTGATTTTAAGCGTTCAAGAGAAATATTTTTAAATATATATCCAAGTGAAAATCTTGCTGATAAAATTGAAAAATACATAAAAGAAAATCAAGCAAAAGTTAATTTTTTCCTTTTTTTCTGTAATAAAAAGCATTGGGAGATTACACTTAAACAGAAACCCATGATGAAGTTATCATTGATTTATGCCTTTTTACCTACTGTTTATGACGGATATAAAAAGAAG
>JAZNIQ010000113.1:0-3976 GCA_045577555.1 Candidatus Fimenecus sp. | reverse complement strand
GGTGAATATGATAAAGACGCAGAGTTTAACTTCTTCTTATCAGTTATTTTCCCTTGTGACCAGTTGAAAATTATGGACTATAACCGCGTTATTGCTGACCTTAACGGAAACACAAGTGAAGAATTTATTGCAAAAATGAGTGAAAAATTCATTGTTGAGAATGCAGAGGAAAGTCCTTATACACCAAAAGAACGCCATACGTTTGGTATGTATCTTGATAACAAATGGTATAAGGTAACAGCAAAAGCAGAATATATCAACGAAAATGACCCTGTTGAGTGCCTTGACGTTTCAATTCTTCAGAATAACCTTATTACACCAATTCTTGACATTACCGACCCAAGAACAGACAAGCGAATTGACTTTGTAGGCGGTATCCGTGGCTTAAGTGAACTTGAAAGACGCGTTACAGAGGGTATGAAATTAGCATTTGCTATGTATCCTACGTCTTTGGGTGAACTTATGGATATTGCAGATGCAGGCAAGGTAATGCCACCAAAATCAACATGGTTTGAGCCCAAACTTTTATCAGGCTTATTTATTCACAAATTATCGTAAAAAATTTTTATCGTATTAGAAAAAACTAACGGAATACCCTAAAAACATATATGAGTACTTTGATTACAAATTATTACGCTTTTTGTCGTTTCTTGACAGAAAAAATGCGATATGATATAATAATTATCAATATGAGGGAGTAATTCCGCAAAATGAATAATGCGAGACATCATCGTCAGGACAAGAGAACTTCTCTTCGGTGTGTCATAAGTAAATGAGACTCATACATGGTTTTTCGCTGTGTATGAGTTTTTTGCTTAATAATTACTCTATCATAGGAAAAAAAGAAAACAGGAGGAAAAAAATATGAATACAAAAAAGATTGTAAAAATAGCAGTAATTGTAGTATGTGCAATTCTTGTTATTGGTGTTGCAATATCTTGTTTCACCATTGTTTCAGCAGGTCATACAGGTGTAGTACTTACATTTGGCGCAGTTGACGATACTGTTCTGGAGGAAGGTTTACATTTCAAAATACCATTTATTCAAAGAGTGGTACAGATGAATAATCGTACACAAAAAATTGAAACAGAAGGCTCATCATCGTCAAAGGATTTGCAGATTATCTCTTATGTTGTTGCGGTAAACTACCATGTTAACAACGACTCTTCAGCAACTCTTTATAAGAATGTTGGCGTTGATTACGGTTCAGTTGTCATTGTTCCCGCAATTCAGGAAAGTATTAAGGCTGTAACAGCACAATATACTGCTGAGGAGCTTATTACAAAGCGTCAGACAGTAGGTGAGCAGATAAAAGATGCTTTATCAGAGAAGATTAATCAATATGGTATCACAGTTGAAATCTTCAATATTGTGGACTTTGATTTCTCTGAAGAATTCAACGCAGCGGTTGAAGCAAAGCAGACAGCACAGCAGAATGCATTGAAAGCTGAGCAGGACCTTGCTCGTATTGAAGTTGAGGCACAGCAGAAAATCACTCAGGCAGAGGCTGAGGCAGAAAGCATCAAGCTTATTCAGGATGCACTTGCAAAATCACCTGATTATGTTGATTATATTAAGTGGAGCAAGTGGAATGGTGAGTTGCCTACAGTAATGGGTGACAGTGATATTCTTTTAAGTATGGATGCACTAAAAGACAAATAATTTAATCTAAAGCGAAAAACCAAAAAAATCCCCTAAGGAGTAATCCTTAGGGGAGAATTTTTTATTAAGCTTATTTGCCAGCCTGCTTGGAATACTTAAGTCTGTAAACAAGATTCATAATTCTTGTTTCAAGTGGGTTGATAGGCTCAACCTTATCAAACATCTTTGCGCTAACCTGAATTTTAGCACCCTTGTTAGTGATAAATTCAATAGCACCTGCATCGTATTCACTGCCGGCAACACAAAGAGCACCGTTGTTTTCAAGTAAAACAGCATTTCTGCCCTTAAGCTTCTTAACAACTTTTTTAGCAGTCTTCAAAGTGTTGTTTGGGTCATACTTTGCACTCTTAACACTAACGCCAACAATTTGAGCAAAGTCGTCAATCAAAGGACGGATTGTTTTGCCCATTTTTGAACAAGCAACTGTGTATGGGTCCTTTGTGTGATAAATAAAGTTAACATCTGAACGCTTTTTGTAAACTGCACGATGAAGCTCGATTGAACTGTTATTTGCGTCACCTGCGATAACATCACCTGTGTCAATATCAATTCTTGTAATTGTGCCGTCACCGTCAATAACAGAAATGTTGAAAACAGGACCATCACGCTCACTCTTGCAAGGCTCAAATTCGGCAACTGAAGATGGTTTTTTTACAAACTTATCAACAACATAATCGTTGATAGCTGTAAGACTTTCTGCAACTGTGCCTGTAAGTGATGTGTATTTATCCATAACAAACTGTTCACAAACATCTTCAAGACGTTTTGCAACATTAAATGCATCGTCATAGTCAACACCCATACAAACTGCACCGTGATGAGCCATAACTGCTGCCTTTGCATCTGAACGGGTAATAGCTTCAATAACGCCTTTGCGGAGTTTCTTTGTGCCGGGAAGACCATATGAAGCAATCGGAATGTTGTTGCCGATTATTTCAGCGTTTTCGCCCTCAACATTGTTGATATCCATACCAAGAGCAGAAACGATAGAAGCGTTCACCTGATGAGTATGTATAACAAAACCGATTTCGGGACGAAGCTTGTAACAAGCAGCATGAATACCTTTTTCACTTGATGGTTTGATTTCACCCTCGTATTCAAGGTCTTCAATATTTACAAGAACGATTTCTTCAGGAGTGAGAGTTTCATAAGCACGACCGCTTGGAGTGATAACAAACTGTGTATCACTGATTCTGCAGGAGATGTTGCCCCATGTACGAGCAATAAGACCTGTTTCAATAAGCTCTTTACCGGCTTTTATTACGAGTTCTTTTGCCTGCATAATTTCCATAACTTTCACCTCATTTTTAGGATTAAAGGCGGACGAATAAACGTCCGCCACATTTATTGATTATTTTGAAGAAGGTTTAACTGCAACGTTTGCAAATACCTTGTCGAAGCACTGGAGTGCCTGGTCAATCATCTTAGGTGTGTATGCAGCTGATGTGTAGAGACGGCTACCAGCAAGAGTAACAAGTCCTTCTGCCATATAAGCAGCGCCCATATACTGCATTTCTTTCTTTCTTTCAGATGTAGCACTAAGAACACCGGGGATTTTCCAAGGTTTGCACCAGTCGATTGAGTAGTGCATTGTACCAACTGTTTCAAGATGGCAAACTGAACCTTCGTTCCAAACAACGAATGGAAGACCGTGTTTAGCAACGAGTTCCTGAAGACCTGTTGTAAGTCTGTCACCCATTTCGCCAGCCTTCTGACATGCATTCTGCTTGTCGATTTCTTCAAGGGTGAAGTAACCTGCACAGCATGAAAGTGGGTTAGCTGTCATTGTACCGCCTGTGAATGCTTTCTTAACCTTCATACCTGAATCGTCAAGACCTGCACCAAGATGTTTCATGTACTGCTTCTTACCACCAACACCGCCGGCACCCGGATATCCACCGGCAATAACTTTACCGAAGATTGTAAGGTCAGGAGATACACCAAAGTAGCCCTGAGCACCTGCCATACCGATACGGAAACCTGTAACAACTTCATCGAATACAAGAAGAGCACCGTATTTACGGCAAAGTCTTTCAACGCCCTTGTTGAAGTCGTAATCAAGTGGAGTTGTACCACTTTCAGGACCGATTGGCTCAATGAATACAGCAGCTGTACCGCCGTTGAACTGGTTGAGCCAGAGTTTTCTTTCAAGGTCTTCAAGGTCACCTGGGAAGAATTCCTGAGTATGCTTGAAGAGATAAAGTGGAACACCACTAGCCTGTGTGAATTTAGAACCAGGAACACGAATACCGTAACCGAGCTGGTCTGACCAACCGTGGTATGCGCCACCCATTTTAAGAATGTTCTTCTTACC
>JAZNIQ010000112.1:0-6359 GCA_045577555.1 Candidatus Fimenecus sp. | reverse complement strand
ACAGCAGACAGCACAGCAGTAATTACACCGATTAAAACTACTGCAACAAAAACTGTATTGCGTTCATATTCCAAAGCGAAGGCAACACCGACTGCAAGAGCATCAATACTTGTTGCAATAGCGAGAGCTGTAAGTTCTTTTAAATCGAGTTTATTTTCACAACAGTCACACTCATCATCGCCTTTAACAGCTTCATAAATCATTTTACCACCTATAATACCGAGCAAAATGAATGTTACCCAATGGTCAATGCTTTCAATATAATGAGCAAATCTTGAACCGATAAGCCAACCTATAAATGGCATACCCGCCTGAAATCCGCCGAAGAAAAGAGCAATGAGGGCAGTTTGTTTATAATCCAGTTTTCTCATATTAAGGCCCTTGCACACTGCCACGGCAAAGGCATCCATTGCAAGTCCTACCGCAATAATTATTAGTTCAGCCATAAAAACTCCTTGATAAAAGGGCTCATAAACATATGAGCCCTTAATATTATCAGCCAAAAAATAATAACACTTTAAATGTATATTGTCAACAATGGTAATTTATGAAATTTTCATTCTGAGGCGAAGTTTGTCACTTATCATAGCGATAAATTCTGAATTTGTGGGTTTTCCCCTCTCACTTTGAATTGTATATCCGAAATATGAGCTTAAAACTTCCACATCTCCCCTGTCCCAAGCCACTTCAATAGCGTGACGAATTGCACGTTCTACACGGGATGCAGTTGTTGAATGAATTTTTGCAACTGTCGGATAAAGTACTTTTGTAACTGAACTCATCATTTCTCTGTCATTTATTGATAAAACAATAGCTTCACGGAGGTACTGATAGCCTTTAATATGCGCAGGTACGCCTATCTGATGCATAATTTCACTTACAGTAACCTGTAATTCATTGGCAGCATCCAGTGCACTTACATCTTTTTTATCTTTTGACCAGCCTGTAAATTGAGTTATCCGTTGTGCAAGTATATTAATATCAAAAGGTTTAAGAAAATAATAATCCGCTCCGGCTGATAAAATTTCCTGTTCAAATCTTTGATTATCTGAACCTGACATTATCATTAATAATGGCTTTGTTTCATTTTCTTTTAAACTGTTTACAACACCAAGAGCATCAAGATTTGCCATAAAAGCATCCATTACAACAACATCAATGTTTGTAGATGCTACTTTAGATAAAACTGCCTTACCGTCCTTTGCAATTAATGTAACATCACAACCATAAGTGCGTAAAACATTTGCACAATTCTTTCCAAACTCGCTTCCTTCACCCGTTAATAATACCTTTAAATTGTTTCCCATTATTGAGACCTCCGTTTTAATTTCAAATCACAGTGTGATTTCTTATTTCTGCCATATTTTACCATAAATGGTAAAATATGGCAATACTATTTTTATATTTACGTTAAAAAACCTTTCGACAAAAAAACTGCAACAATTACAGCAACTGTGTCTTAAATCGTTGAAATTGATAAATCCTTGGAATAAAATGACGGAAATAAAAAATTTCCTGCAAAAAATTAATGAATAAAACTGAAAATATTCAGTCCCTTTTTAACTATTCAATCTCACGTAAAGAATATTTTTAACATAAATTTGAACTTTGATATTGTCGAAAACTATGTTGATAATGTTTAAAACTTCTCTGTTTCAAGGTTTTAAAACAAGGTATTTATATAATTTTGTAAAGTAAATTGCTTTACAATGTTTTTTTCAATAAAAAAAGAGATGTATATACATCTGCATATACATCACTGAATTTGAAGGATAAATTTCAAAATCCCCGACAGATTTTACATCGGGGATTGAAAATACATATTAATCTCTGCGAAGTGCTTCAATTGGTGGAAGATTTGCCGCTCTTTTAGCGGGATAAACACCGAATATGATACCTATTGCAGATGAGAAACCAACTGCAAGTGCAATTGTTGACGGCTCAACTGTCAAAGGTACTTTCATAATATATGAAACAAACGCCGCCGCGGCAATACCTAACAATAAGCCGATTATACCACCTATCAGACAAAGAATAATTGACTCTGTCAGAAACTGGAACATAATTGTTCCTGTTTTTGCTCCCAATGCTTTTCTGATACCAATTTCACGTGTACGCTCTGTAATTGATACAAGCATTATGTTCATAACACCGATACCGCCAACCACAAGTGAAATAGCACTGACTGCCGCAATAAATATGGTGAAAACATTTATAACAGTATCAAGCAAGTCAATATATGTTGCCATATTTGTTACTGTATAACACTCTTTTTCATAATTATCATGCAAAGAGTGAACTTGGTTAAGTGCTGCAGTACCAATTCCGTCAAGCATATTTTCGTCAAGTGCAGTAATCTGAAGCATATCGTAACGACCACTTGCTCTGCCGTTGATAGTAGCAGTAACAGATGCAGGCATCAAAAGCATACAGCTTGTCATAGGCATTCCGCCCATCATAGAACCCATACTGCTCATCATTTCTTCTGTATCAAGGTTCATGCTTGCCATAATATCGACAACACCGACAATACGAATAGGTATTGTCAGGTCATTTGATGTACAGCTTACGCTTTCACCAACTACATCTTTTCTTCCAAAAAGCTGTAACGCACTGCCAACATCAATAACACCAACGTTTTTACCATCCAGATATTCTTCTTCTGTAAAGAATCGCCCATAAAGAAGCGGTGTTCTCATAAGCATCTGCATATCCGTATTACAACCGATTCCCATAAGGATACCGGTCATATCATTCGCATTCATCTGACACATTGCAATTGACTGCATTGATGCATACTGAACGCCGTCAAGTCTTTTAATAGCATCGATATCTGCATCCGTGAAATAATCCTCATCGTCGGCGAAACTTGCATTGACCGTCAGAGAAATTGCGCTGTTACCCATATCTCTAATCATACCAACGATATAGTCGCGTCCGCCGTTACCAACTGTAACAATAGCAATAACAGATGCAACTCCGATAATAATACCAAGCATTGTGAGAAGAGAGCGCATCAGATTAGTTTTTATACTGAAAACGGCAATGCGTATATTTTCTCTAATATTCAAAGTTCACACCTCAATTACGCATTTTTAACGCCGATTTTTGTGCCGTCTTCCATATTGGGGTCAGGACTCTTTACAACCTGTTCTCCTTCTTTAAGCCCCTCTGCAACCTCATAACTTGTATCATCAAGAGAGCCTTTTGTAATTGTTCGTCTTGAAACTGTTTCCTCTTCTGCATCATAAACGAACACTGAATATGTTCCGCTGTTATAGATTACTGATTCCACAGGAATCTTTAAAACATCCTCAATGGTTTCAAGCACAATTTTAATATCAACATCAAAACCAATTACAATCTTTTCGTCAGGATTCTTGATTTTGATTTTTACCTCTGCGCCGTTAGATGCTGCTGAACCGCCCATAAGAGAACTTGTAATTGAACCTATATCAAGTCCACCTGAAGATTCTGTAGCAGTTGCACTTACATAGACAACCTCACCCTCATATTCTGAATCAAGGCTTGAAACAACAGCTTCCATACCGACTTTAATCTTAAGTAAATCTGATTTACCAACAGTTACGCTTACAATCATATCTTCATAACTTTCAAGGACAATTCCTGCTCCTGTAGGCGCATTTGTATTACCCATAAGTGAAGAAATAAGATTTACTGTTTCTGCATCAACTGAATCTCCTAAAAGAGCTGAAATATCAAAGGATGATGAATTTGTCCCTTTAGCCGGAACAAATCTTTCACCGGCTTTAATGTTAACTTTTGTTACAATGCCGTCGTTATCTGCAATCCAACCCTTTGACATTTTGTCATAAATTGCCTTAACTTTTTCATAATCAGCTTTTTTTGTATCAGCAACAGATTTAAGTGCTTTAAGCACTGAATCATCAGTTGCTACTGTAAGTGTATTTTCAGCATAAAGTGCTGAAAGTTCAGAATTGAGTTGTGCAAGTTCAAGATTTTTCTGCATAAGTTGTTGCTGTTTTTCTGATGAAGTTTCGTCAACAACAGGTAATTCCACTTTAGAAGCTGCTTCCTTAAATGCTTTGATTTGTTTAAGACTTGAACCATTAGCAAGCATCTGCATAGCAATCTGATTAATCTGCTCTTCAGGAATTGGCGCTGTTTCGGTGTTTGACACACTATTTTCAAGTTCTTTTGTAAGAACATCTACTTCCTGCTGTTTTGTTGCTATCTGTATATTGAGTTTTTCAATTTCGCTTTCAAGTTCAACCTTACGCTTTACATTCGCATCTGATGTATTTTTGGTGTTGTTATACTCACTTAATGCTTTTTCATAAGCAGCTTTTGCTTCTTTTATATAATCTGCAGCTCCAGACACATTAAATGTTGCAAGTTTATCACCTTTTTTTACTGTGTCGCCTACATTTACAAAAACTTCTTCAACTACCACGTCTTCGATTGCAAGATAATTTGATGTAACACCTGAAACAACTGTTCCGTTAACATCAAGACTATCAGTAATAGTTCCGTAAGAAACTTTTGCAAGTTCATATTCCGTAGGTGCTTCTGGTTTGAAATTCGAGTAAATTACATATACAAGAAGCAATGCAATAACTGCTATTCCCGCAATAATTCCAACCTTTGCTTTAAGACTTTTTTTCTTAAAATTTTTAAACAAGGAAATCACTATCCTTCATATTATTTTTCATCATATCATTTTACAACAATTTCACAAAAAATCCAATATTTAATTTGTAAAAAAATTGTAAATTTAAAAAATTTTTCATATGTATTAACAGTATAATAATTAAGGTGGACTTGTTATGAAAAAATTATTGGCTTTTATTCTTATAATTATAACAATATTTTTATCGGGTTGTTCACAGGAAAGCAAATTCGGATTGGAACAATTTACAACCAGAATGAACAAACAATTTGATACTGATTTTGAAACAAACGATTTTTTATTATGTACTGAAGATGATAATAATTATTTATTATTTAAGGAGGATAAATATTTATTAACACTCTCACTCAGTGAAAACAACCGGATAAAGGGATTTTCATTAATGCTTACCGGTGACTTGGATATTAAAACAGGAATTGATATGTATTGTCAGATGTGTTCTGTTTTTACAGGGAATGATTATACTGAACAAAAAAAGATTTTATCTGATTGTAAAATAACAAGCGATAATATAAAATATGCCGACAGCAATCTGGTGATTACCATCGGCAGATATAAATATACAATTGTGTGCAACACTTACAGCGTTACGCTATTTTGCGACAGGATATAATTACTCTCTGTGCCATTTTACACCTTGTGGTGTATCTTCAAGGACAATACCCTGTGCTTTGAGTTCATCACGGATTCTGTCAGCCTCTGCCCAGTTTCTTTCCTTACGAGCCTGAGTACGAGCTTCAATAAGCTTTTCAATTTCATCGTCAAGGCTTTCTGTCTTTCTGTTATAAACAAGACCGAGAACACCTGTAAGTTCATCAAAGATTGTTGTTGAAAGTAAAATAAGTTCTTTAGCAGGAGCATCTGTAATAACAGTAGTGTTAATATCTTTTACAAGTTCAAACACTGCTGAAATAGCATCTGCTGTGTTAAGGTCATCATCCATAGCCTTAATAAACTGGTCACGGCGGGATTCAAGAGTTGCTTTAACTGTATCTGCATTTGAAGGTGCTGTATCAACTGCATTTTTCAATGCAAAGTCAAGACTTTCACGGCAGTTATAAAGACGAACAAGAGATGCTTTGCATTGCTCAATTATATCAATGCTGTAATTAATGGGACTTCTGTAATGAGAAGAAATGAGGAAATAACGAATGGGCTCATAACCATATTCGTTAGCAACATCACGGACTGTGAAGAAGTTGCCAAGAGATTTTGACATCTTAACATTATCAACACTGATAAATCCGTTATGCATCCAATAATTTGCAAACGGAACACCATTACAGCACTCACTCTGCGCAATTTCATTTTCGTGATGTGGAAAAACAAGGTCCTGACCGCCACAGTGAATATCAATTGTTTCACCTAAGTATCTTCTTACCATTGCTGAACATTCAATATGCCAGCCCGGACGTCCGTGACCCCAAGGTGATTCCCAATATGGTTCACCGGGTTTTGCGGCCTTCCATAACGCAAAGTCCATGGGGCTTTCTTTTTGCTCGTTTATATCAATTCTTGCCCCTGATTGAAGCTCATCTAATGGTTGGTGAGAAAGTTTGCCATATTCGTCAAACTTTTCGGCTCTAAAATAAACGTCGCCTTTACTTTCGTAAGCAAAACCTTTTTCTACTAAGGTTGAAATTAATTCAATAATAGCATCAATATTTTCGGTGGCTTTTGGGTGAAC
>JAZNIQ010000111.1:0-9724 GCA_045577555.1 Candidatus Fimenecus sp. | reverse complement strand
GATTGTGTAAGTTGTTCTCTTTGAAAACCATTTTGTAAGTACGGGTACAACAAGAAGGCCTAAAACTGAACCAACTGTACCGATTGTCTGGAAAAGTGACTGTAATTTTGAATTACCCAGAGTATCTGTGAAATAATAAACTGCTGTTGAACTCGTCAAATACCAACCTGCATTTGAAAGCATTGCAAACACTATAAATACAACAAGCTGGTCATTACTCTTAATAACCTTAAAAATCTGTTTAAGGCTGAATTTCTTTTTCTCACCATAAACAACATTGGTTTCTTTTGTTATAAGCACACAGACAAGGGCAAAAAACACAAGTGCCACACCACAGATGCCTGCCCAACGGGAGAACCCACTTGCACTATAACCTTTTTCATCGGTAATGCCACTTGAAAGTAAAGGACAAATAATCGGAGTGAGAATTGAGATAATGCCTTGACCAATGCCTGAGAATGAACGTGCAACTGTTGCCACAAGATTTCTTTCTTTTTCTTCACTTGTAAATGATGGCACCATTGACCAATAGGGAATATCCGCCATTGTGTTTGTCATACCCCAAAGAACATACATAATTCCTATGTAAACATATAATGGTAATCCGCTCATTCCGAATGATGTAAACAAAAGGAAGAGCACAACGGCATTACACATAGCACCAATTAAAATCCATGGTCTGTATTTTCCGTGTTTTGTGCGTGTGTTATCAACAATTGTACCCATCATAGGGTCATTAATTCCGTCCCAGATACGAGCAAGCGGTGTGATAAGAAGTAAGAATCCTTCCTCTAATCCCAACACACTTGAAAGATAATATGAAAGGTATGAATAAAACATACCATAACTCAAATCAAGACCAATAGCACCAACACCATAGCCGAGAGCAGTTCCGAAAATTGATTTTTTCTTTGCCATTATCCTTTTTTCACCTCTTCTATCTTTGCCTTTAACTCGTTTTCTATTTCAGGAAATTCTCGGGAGAAATCTCCTTGGTTTTCCTGATATTTTGAAAATGCAAGGCTCAAAACACCAATTGTTGCCGTAACAAAAGGAACAACCTTTGCAATTTTTATTGCTGTTTTCACTGCTTTTTTCGTATCCATTATTCGCCCTGCCTTTCATCGTATTCCTTTAAAAACTTCTTTGCAAAAAATGCATCTGACTCATATGGTTCAGAAACAAGCCCTCGTTTCTGATGTGTTTCAGCACCTTTACCTGCAAGAATTATAACTGCGGTATCTTCAACATCCTCAATGGCAGTTTTTATGGCAGTTGCACGGTCATAAATAATTTTATATTTATCTTTTCCGCCTACGCCATCAATATATCCTGCTATTTCGTTACAGATATCCGCTATATTTTCTTCTGCCGGGTCATCCTCGGTCACATAGATATAATCAGCAAACTTTCCGCTTACCTCACCCATATCTTTACGACGAATCAGTGCCTTGTTTCCCGGACAACCAAAAAGCATACTGACCGGTCTGCTCTCATACTCTTTTTTCACTGATGCAATAATATTTTCAAAGCTCAGTTTATTGTGAGCATAGTCAACAATAACTGCGATTTTCTTGTTTTTACTTTCATAAATTTCCATTCTACCACTTGTTTTGGCAACTGAAAGTCCTTGACGGATATATTCCTTTGGAACCCCTAAAAGATTGCATACCGAAATTGCACAGAGTGCGTTATCAACATTGAAAAGTCCTGGCATTGATAGGGTTATTTCTTCAGTATAACTATCCGTACGAACTGTAAAAACTGTATTTGAGCCATTTTTATGAATATTATATCCGTAAATATCAGCAGCTTTATTCTTTGTGCTGAATGTGACAACTTTTTCTGCATTCTTCGCAAAGTGTAAAACTTCTGCACTCTTGTCGCTGTCCATATTTACAACAGCAGTTTTACATTGGGTAAATAGTTTCATTTTTGAGTTAAAATAGTCCTCAAAATCCGGATGCTCAACCGCACTTATATGATCAATTCCAATGTTAAGGTAACATCCTATATCAAAATGAACACCCTCTGTTCTTCCATATTTAAGTGCTTGAGATGAAACCTCCATAGTAAAATAATGTGTATTGCTTTTTACCGCATTGTCAAAATGCTTATGGAGTTCAAAAGGTTCTGGTGTTGTAAGTGTACTTTCTTCACGGATAACTCCGTCATAAATATCAATAGACGAAGCAATTCCGCTTTCTTTCTCTCCGTTATCTCTTAAATATCCGTCAAGAATATATTTTATAAAATATGCAGTTGTACTTTTACCCTTAGTGCCTGTGATTCCAATTAAATTAAGCTTGTCCCACGCTTTTTTATAAAAGAAATTAGCTGTAAGATAAAGCGACTTGCGAATATCGGAAACTATAATACACGGCAAATCAACATTATATCTTTTTGTTGACACATAAGCCACTGCACCTTTGTTTACAGCATCCTGTAAAAACTGTTCTTTGAAATGAAGACCCTTGCAAAAAAATAAGGTGTTTCCTGTAACCTCCTTTGAGTTATAGGAAATATTTTCAATCTGCATATCAAAATTACAGTTATGCTCAACCAATATGGAGTTTTCTTCAAAAAGGTCAATAAAAGATTTTATTTTTTCCATTTTGTCCTCCGAAAAAATCAATATATATTATATGATACCACAAGAAAAATTTATATGCAATTAAATATAAAAATAAGAGCAGACCCTTGGGGTCTCTCTATTGGGATTTAACAGCCTTAAATCAATTCGATAACATATTTTCCTAAAACATAAAAAACAGGAATCATAAGCGCCGGTAAAAGATTTCCCACACGGATTTTCTTGCCGAATGTAATGTTTATACCAACACAGAAAATAAGTGCTGACCCTATGTATGAAAGGTATCCTATCAACTCATCACTGATAACACTTCCTGCAAAATGTCCAAGCAATGTAACAGACCCCTGATACACAAAAATCGCAATTGCCGAGCAGATTGCACCAATACCGTAAGTTGAAGTCATAATCACAACAATTACAAGGTCAAGGATTGCCTTTGCTGTGAGCATTGAATAGTCCCCTGTAAGTCCGTCTTGAATTGACCCGACTATAGCCATCGCACCAACGCAAATTATAAGTGATGTGTTTACAAATCCGTCAACAAATTTATTATCTTTTTCAGCATGGAGCAACTTTTTGAGTTTTTCTCCTAAATTATCCATTCTTTTTTCAATATTTATGGCTTCGCCTATAAGTCCACCGATTACAAATGAAAAAATCAAAAGCATTGTACCTTGGGTTTCCACTTTTCCGTCAACAACAGTCAACATTCCCTGTAAAGTGCCCGTAACACCTATAAAAATTGTAGAAACACCACAGGCAGACATGAGTGTTTTTTCGTATCTCTCTTTAATTCCTTTTTTGAAAAGTAATCCTATAAGACCGCCTATCACAACGGCAAAAGTATTGATTATTGTTCCTAAACCAAACATCTTTTTTCACATCCATATGCAGAATGTGACGATTATATCACTTATACATCCTTTTTTCAACAAAATTCTTTCCCGATTTATACCTTATTCCTATTGAAATTATTTTATAATATGATAAAATACATATTATAATGGAGTAGATTGGGTTTTTATTTAATCGCGTTTACTCCCTTGAATGTAAAAAGAAGGAGAAAAAATTATGGCATTCCTTAACAGTTTCAAAGACTTGCTGTTTAGTGATATGATAAACAATTTTGACCCCAAAATGCTTATCATGTGGGCTATCGGCGGAATTCTCATTTACCTTGCAATCAAAAAGGAAATGGAACCAACACTTTTGCTCCCTATGGGCTTCGGTGCAATCCTTGTTAACCTCCCCATTTCAGGTGCAATCACACAATACTTCCAGTATGTTGACGGTGTAAAAACCTCAATTTCAGAAAGCACATACAACACTCTTTTGGCAGAAGGTGCATCCGGTCTTTCAATGGAAGAAGGTGCTTTATCAGTCCTTTTCGATGCTGGTATTGCAAATGAACTCTTCCCGCTTATTCTTTTCATTGGTATTGGTGCAATGATTGACTTCGGTCCTCTGCTTTCCAATCCTAAACTTATGATTTTCGGTGCTGCAGCACAGTTTGGTATTTTCTTTACACTTTGTTTGGCATCAATATTCTTCCCCATCAACGACGCTGCTTCAATCGCAATTATCGGTGCTGCTGACGGTCCAACATCAATCGTTGTTGCTAACAAACTTAATTCACAGTATCTTGGTGCAATCATGGTTGCCGCATATTCCTATATGGCTCTTGTTCCGATTATTCAGCCACCATTCATCAAACTTTGCACAACTAAAAAAGAGCGTCTTATCCGCATGCCTTACACACAGACAGAAGTTAAAAAGATTACAAGAATCCTCTTCCCGATTATTATTACAATCGTTGCCGGCCTTGTAGCTCCTGCTTCAGTTTCACTTGTTGGTTTCCTTATGTTCGGTAACCTTATCCGTGAATGCGGTGTGCTTAACTCTCTTTCAGAAACAGCACAAAAGGTTCTCGCAAATCTCATCACAATTTTCCTTGGTATCACAATTGCAACAAAAATGCACTTTGCTTCATTCCTTGCACCTGATACACTTCTCATTCTTGCTCTTGGTCTTGTTGCTTTCGTCTTTGACACAGTTGGCGGTGTTATGTTCGCAAAGATTCTTAACATCTTCTTACCAAAGGGTAAAAAGATTAACCCAATGATTGGTGCTGCAGGTATCTCTGCATTTCCAATGTCAGGTCGTATTGTTCACAAAATGGGACTTGCAGAAGACCCACAAAACTTCCTTCTTATGCACTCAATCGGTGTAAATGTTTCAGGTCAGATTGCATCTGTTATTGCAGGTGGTCTTATCCTTAATTTCTTTATGTAAGGAGAGTGTGTTAAATAATGTTACAGAATATGTTATTAATCTCATTTATGGCATCAAATATTGACATTAACCCTATGAACTTTATCAACAACCTTTACTATATGGGTATGGGTATGCTTGGTATTATCATTGTTATGGGTGTGCTTATCGGTATTACAACTCTTCTTAACAAGATTTTCTCAAAACCAAAGAAAAAAGATAAAGAAGATAAATAATCACTTTAAAAGTACTTTGACCGTCAGGAAATCCTGACGGTTTTTTATTAACAAATTATATATTGAAAGTAAAAAAATACTTTGTTATAATATTTTTATAAATCTCTTTTGGAGGTGTTTTATTAATGAATTTTATAGATTACATTGAGGACTCCTGTAAAAGCATTGAAGATACTCATATTTCCTATCTCTTCAAAAAACAGCTCCTCGACGAAATGACTCAACGAGCAAATGAAATGACCCAAGCCGGTCTTCGCGATGAAAAGGTTATTACCGATATGCTCTCTGACGAATATCCCAACCTTGAAAAACAATACCATGATTTTGAAAAGAAAGAAAAGAAAAAAGCCCGTAGCAAGTTCTTACGTGCAGTCTTTGCAGTTGGAGGGGTGCTTTTCTTCATTTCAATTTTTGTTGCATATTTTTCAATAAGCCGTTCAACAGGAGAATGGGATAAAACATGGTTAATTATTGTTGGTGGAATTTTTTCAATGATTATTTTCTATGTAAGTTTTCTTATTAAGAGACTCTATCATTGGCACCGTTTTCTTCATCCCCTTGCAAGACTCCTAATTGCAGGGTGTGTAATGTTGGCATTTGTTTTCGCGTTTCTCTTTATTCTCGTAATGTTTGACCCAGGAATAAGCTGGATTATCGTTATCCTCGGCGTTATGGCAATGCTTGTTACAGATTTAATATTTGCCTTTGTCACAAAACAAAAATTCCGTACCATTTCCCTTTTTGCATATATGCCTGTTCTGGCAACTATGCTCTACATTGTTCTTGCAGGGTCAGGTGTTGTTACCTGGTTGGCGGGTTGGCCCATTATTTTTGTAGGCATTGCCGTTGATTTGATTATTGCCTTGACCATTGCTGCAAGTAATGCAAAATATTTCATGTATAAGCAGGAGGGTGATGAATAGTGGAACGTAAGTTAACTGCTGAATTGTGGGATAAAATGCACTATCTTTTCAGAGATTTTAACGACCGTATGGTACATGTCGAGCTCAATTATGATTTTGTTCTTGATGTTGAGGCCTTAAAAACCGTTATCATCTGTGCTTTTGAAAAAGTCCCTGTTTTACACTCAAGATTCGTTGATAAAAAACTGACCACTTATTGGAAAGTTATGCCATATAATATTGAAGATGTTTTGACTGTGGCATATCCCGATAATTTAGAAATTGCCGTTGAAGAGTTTTTAACACAGTATATTCCACCTGAAAGTCATATACAGATGAAATTTGCTCTCTTCATAAAAGACGGAAAAAGCACGCTCTGTATGATTGAAAATCATATGTGTATGGATGGTGGCGACCTTAAATATTTCTTGCAGTCATTCTGCAAAAACTATACAGATTACGTAGAAAAAGGTATAAGCCCCATTGAATATCGTACCGGCTCACGAGCATATACAGATGTTTATTCAGGTTTTTCCAAAATGGAATCCGGCGTTGCCCGACGACTTTTTAAGAATATTAATGCCCGTGACAATCATAAATTTCCACTTACCAAAAACAATATCCGAGATAATTCATTTATTGCCAGAAGGAAATTCAGTGAAGAAACTCTTTCTAAGCTAAAGACAAAAGGCAAGGAAATGGGTGCAACTTTAAATGAGATGCTTCTTGCCGCGTATTTTTTCAGTGTTTATGAATTGGCAGATTTCCCCATAACTGACCAAGTTATGATTTCAAGTGCCATAGACCTCCGTCGTCACATGGACACGGTTACGGATAAAGGATTTACAAACCACACCTCTTGGATGCAATGTGCAATCCCGGAAAGAGGCCGAGATATCTTTGAAACTGTAAAATATGTTGTCAGAAGTTCAAACAGATTTAAAAAAGATAAATTTATGGGTCTTTATGGTCTTCCTCTCCTTAATTTCGGCTACAGTATTCTTCCCCATGCTGCAAGTGAAGAAATTATCAAAATCGGCTATTCAAACCCATATATGGCAATGAGCAATATCGGCATTATCAGCGGTCCTCACCTTGCCCTTTGTGGAAAAGAACCAATGGATGCTTTTATGTCCGGTGCCGTAAAATACAAACCTTTTGTGCTTCTCACAGCTACAACATATAAGAATGTTATTACTCTCTCCATGTGTGTACGTGGTAACGACAAAGACAAGGCAATTGTAAACAAATTCTTTGACCTGATGGAAAAAAACATTAAAACTCTTATGAGTGAATAAAGTTTAACGGATAAGTTTTGCTTATCCGTTATTTTTTTACAAAAATCACAAAAACCCTATTGACAGTCAAGCGAACCTGTGTTATAATCAAATCACCATATAAGGAGGTGGAGTAAATGAATTACATTCCGGGAACTGCTTTAAAGTTCAACAAATTTGCAACAGATGATTGTTTTTCCCTGATTGCTCCGCTGTTAACAGTAACAAAAGGGCTTACTCTTGCACAAGTCAGAGAGTTAACAGGGCTTGAAACATCAACAATTCAAAACTGGATAAAACGTGGGTGGGTAAAAAATCCTGCAGAAAAACGCTATGGTGAAGAGCAAGTTATGCGCATCATTCTTATAAACATGATGCGAGGCTCAATGCAAATGGAACAAATAGCTTTTTTAATGAGCTACATTAACGGGTCAGTGGATGATCGCTCTGATGATATTTTGCCTGACAGAGAGTTGTTTAACATTTTGTGCAGTATTATTTATGAATGTGAGCAAAATGCAATATATGATACACAAGAACTTGATATTGTTATAGAAACACATCTTAAAAACGTAATCACACGCGATGATGTATCAAAAAAGAAATTAAGAACAACCCTCAGAGCAATGGTCCTCGCAATTCTTTCAACAAGAATGCGAGAGTCCGCACAAAAAGCGTTTGCTGAATTAATTTAAGGAGTTTTAAAAATGGTAAATTTGTATGTATCCACTACTCCACAAGAGACTGAAGAACTTATCACTAAAACTATTATCGAAAATTCAGTTACAGGAGAACTAATTGACAAATATACTAAAGATACAGACAACGGTTCAACAATTACTGTGCTGGTTTATGAAAAGCATTACTACCGTGTGGATAACCGCCTCACTCTCACCATTGTGTTAGATAATCTTTCAGGTAAAACACACATTCACGCAATAGGTGGCGGTGGTGGTTCAGGCCTTTTTAGAGCAGACGGCGGTGCTTCCGAAAAATTTGAGGATTGTATTTATGATGCAATCTATAAATATATAATAGATTAAGGGGGAAATACCAATGCAGAAAGAATATAAAATATTAGAAGTAAAACTAAGCGAAGCGGAAACAAGAATGAATGATATGGCTAAACATGGTTGGGAGGTCATCAGCACAGACACATATCTTGGCGGAATGGCACGAACAAAAGCCGGTACACCCATGCTGATTGTTTTTGCAAGGGAGCTTTGCGACGAGTAAATCTATAAAAGGAGGATATTTGTGGAGTTTTTAATTGAAAATTTGTGGATTGTCTGGATTGCAATCGGCGTTATCTTTTTAGTAATTGAAGTACTCACCACAGCACTGGTATCCATTTGGTTTGTCGCTGCAGCGGTAATCACTTGCTTTGTATCGTTGTTTATTGACAGCCTTGTCTGGCAGGTTGCAATATTTGTGATATTAAGTGCTGTATTTATGGTAATATGTCGCAAAATATATAATAAATATATTAAAAAACCCATTGACGAAGTTGACCAGAATGAAAAACTTTTAGGGAAAACGGCAACGGTCACAGAAGATACCAATGGCATTACAGGAAGAATCCTTGTAGGTGATATCTATTGGAATGCAGTAACAGAAGATGGCAACACAATCCAAAAAGGTGAAACGGTAATAATCAAGGGTGTTCAAGGAACAACCCTTGTCATAAACAAATTATAAAAAAAGGAGAAAATTTATGGAATTCTTAGCTATACCTATTATTTTAATCGCTATTGTTATAGCAATCATCGTGGCAAATGTACGAATCGTACCACAGGCTAATGCCTATGTTGTCGAAAGACTTGGAGCATACCATACAACATGGGATACCGGTCTTCACGTAAAAATCCCGATTATCGACAGAGTTGCAAAAAGAGTAAGTCTTAAAGAGGCTGTAGTGGATTTCCCTCCACAGCCTGTTATCACAAAGGATAACGTAACAATGTCTATCGACACAGTTGTTTTCTATCGTATTATCGACCCGAAACTTTACACTTACGGTGTTGAACGTCCTATGATGGCTATTGAAAATCTTACAGCAACAACACTCCGTAATATTATCGGTGACCTTGAACTTGACGCAACACTTACATCGAGAGATACTATCAACTCAAAAATCACAGAAGTTCTTGACGATGCAACAGATGCTTGGGGTATCAAAATCAACCGTGTTGAATTAAAGAACATTATGCCTCCTCGCGAAATTCAGGATTCAATGGAAAAGCAAATGAAAGCGGAACGTGAACGTCGTGAAAAAATTCTTCAGGCTGAGGGTGAAAAGAAAGCTGCTATCCTTGTTGCAGAAGGTGAAAAGGAATCTGCAACCCTCCGTGCCGATGCTATTAAAGAATCAAAAATCCGTGAAGCAGAGGGCGAAGCTGCTGCCATCCTTAAAATACAAGAAGCAACTGCTGCCGGTATTGAAAT
>JAZNIQ010000110.1:0-18057 GCA_045577555.1 Candidatus Fimenecus sp. | reverse complement strand
CAAGAACATCAGCCTGGAACATACTTGGATGAAGGTTTGATGCACCGAACTGAAGCCCAATAAGGAAAAGGCAAACAATAAACACAATCTGTAATATGGAGTTACCGGGAGTGAAATAAGCGTAACCGACACCGAATGCGATACAGTTAGCACAAAGTGAATAAATACCACTTGCAATATAAAGTTGTCTTGCATCAAACTTTTTAAGTAAGAAGTTGATAACAAGCATACCAACTGCTGTACCGATACCGACTGGGAGCACAAAGAGGATTTTCTTTGAAATATCACCCAAAACTGCAGCTGCAATAAATGCTTCCATAAATGTTGAAATACCACGGAAACTCTTTAAAAATTCAGAAATAATAATTGTCCATGCATATTTATTTTTAATTATATCAACAAAACCAATAAGAGGGTTTTTCTTTTTCGCAGTATAAACAGTTCTTTCACGAACCATTTTCATGCCAAGTAAAACAGTAATAACACCCACAACACTGCAAAGTGCGGCAGAGATTATATATTGAAGACCTTCAACACTTCGGATACTTGTGCCTGTAACTGCATTTATAAGGTCGGAATTATCCTTGTGCCATATAAGACCAACGACAAGAACAATAACAACGGGCGCAGAGTTGCCTACAGCCGATGAAATAGAACGGAAAGAAAGTACCTGGTCACGTTCTTTAAGATTAGGCGTCATTACATTGGCAACCATATTGATTGAATTACCAAATGTGCAGAAAATACCCCATAAAACTGCAATCGTAACAATATAAATGAAAAGAATTGTACCTGAAAGCCCCGGAGGTGCCCAGAAAGAAAGCATCATAACAATTGCCATAGGAACAGCAACAAGCATTGCGATAGGTCGGAATTTACCACCTTTACCCATTCTGCGTCCGTCGATATACATAACAATAAAGAAGTTAAGGACAAATGGAATAATGCCTGTTAATAAGTTGAAAAGTGAAGTTTGTTCTTCAGGCAGTCTTAAAACATTTACAAGATAAGCATTTCTGTTACCGCCAACCATACCTGTCATTGTTGTGTAAAAGAAAACGCCCATTAAATATAGGATAAATTCGCTTTTACCAACATGCTTTTGCTCGTTTTGTGTTTGAACAGCATTTGCGTTATTCATAAAACCCTTCCTTTACTATAAATATAATAAATTATATCATAAAAAACAAAAATAAAACAGACTGCTAATTTCACGAAAAAATCAACAGTCTGTTGTGTATTTTAACTATTTTATTTGAGCTTGGCTACAAGTCTGTGGATAGGAAGCCCCATATCGACAAATTTCTGCTCATATTCTGTTACAATGTTTTCTTCAAAACCACTCTTATGTAAATCAAGTGAGATTTCAGAAAGCAAAAATCCGTTTTGTGAAAAACTTTCAAGTGAGTATTCAAAAAATCCCTGACTGTCAGTTTTTTGTGCTATAAAGCCATCATCACAAAGAAGCTTTTTGTAAATCTCTAAAAAGCCTTTACTTGTAAGTCGGTGACTTTCATGGCGTGATTTTGGGAACGGAGTGCTGAAGTTAAGATAGATTTCGCAGATGGTTTTTTCTTTAATAAAAAGAGGAAGATATTCTGCTTTCATTTCAAGAAAACGTATGTTTTCTATGCCCTCACTCTTTATCTTTTCACAAGCTTCCACCAATACCGTGGGCACACATTCAACAGCAATAATGTTTTTATCAGGATTACGTTTTGCATATTCGCAAACAAACTGACCTTTACCGCAACCGATTTCCATTACAACGGGAGCAGCTCTTCCAAAAATTTCATCAATGTTAAAGAATTTATCATTTCCATCTTCTGTGCGGAAATCAAAAGATTCCAATGTGTATGGTATTCTTAAATCACTGCAGTTTTCACGTCGTGATGTGAGATTTCTTATTTTTCTTGGTCTCATAATGTTGCTTCGCCTCTTATGCTTTGATAAATAGAATTGATGTTGATAATAACAATTGTGCAATAAAATATGCATATAAGCTTATTGTTTTAATTGTTTTGTTACCATTGCCGCTGCCTAAAAGTCTGATTCCGAGAGTCAAGTCGGAAACAAAGAAGAAAACAGCACCAACAAGGAGAATGAGCATACCGATTAATCCGTTTTTTGCACCTGATATATAATATGTAATGCTAAAAACACAGGATTTAACAAGCATCACAATAAGAAACATGCCGTATATATACAACGCAATCTGCATAAACAGATTTTTGAACTCAAATTTGAAAACAGGTTTGAGCATACTAGCAAATGTGATAAATAAAACAAGAAATGCTATTATTTCAGGCACTGTAAAGAAATTGTAGTTTGTAGTTAATGATGCAGTCGCACTGACAAAAGCGGTTACATAGAAAATATGACCTACTAAAAACCCTGCTGCACCTATGTAAACTACGGACATTCGTGGATTTCCCGGTGGATGGGGTATATGCATAAATAAATCCCCGAACCAACCTAAAAGTAACCCGATAATCATAAGGTTTGCATATTGTGAGTTGTTGTCGGTGATAAATATACCCAAAACACCTATTCCCACAAAAGCAGTTGCAGCAACCATTTTACAGGCAAGCGATTTTTTTGTAGGTTCAGGCCAGTATGCCTTATCGTACAAAGGAAGGAAAATAAAAAACAGAATATAACATATCCCCAATAAAACTTTTAAACCCATAAAAACATCCCTTATTTTTCTTTTCTTAAAAGGGTTCCTGCGGGGAACACCAAATCACTCTTGATTTTAACAGTCATCATAGGATGAGGTGCAGATTCAATTTCATTTCCGTCTTTGTCAAAGATTTCTTCTGCAGTAAAAATAACAGGCTCAGTTGATGGCTGAAGTGCATCGAGCACATCACCTTTTGAAAACTTGTTTCTCTGCTCTGCAATAATATAACCATCCTTACATTCAGTTACAACCGCCATAACATCGTAATGACGCTTGTATCCGCCCTCAAAGCTGATATTTGCATCTTCATTAGGAGCATTAAAGTAAAAACCTGTGCAATAATCACGATAACTTACTTTATATACCTCATCAACTGCCCATTGGGGAGCTTTGAAATCATCTGATGGATTCTTAAGATATTCATCAATGGCAACTCTGTATGCATTGGTAATAACTGCAGCATAATACGCAGATTTAGCTCTGCCCTCAATTTTAAAACTTGAAATTCCTGCTTTAACCATTTGAGGAATATGTTCAATCATACACATATCTTTTGAATTAAGAATATATGTGCCTTCTTTGGAGTCTTGAATAGGGAAATACATTCCGTCACGCTTTACTTCCATAATCGCATATTCCCAACGGCAAGGCTGAGCACATTCACCACGGTTAGCATCACGGTTAACAAGATAGTTGGAAAGTAAGCATCTGCCGGAGAAAGAAACGCACATGGCACCGTGAACAAAGCACTCAATTTCAAGGTCTTTGGGTACTTTTGCACGGATGTCTGCAATTTCTGTCATAGAAAGCTCACGTGCAGTAACAACACGTGTGGCTCCCATATTATAAAATTCATTTGCAGTGACATAGTTAACAATTCCAGCCTGCGTGGAAATGTGAACAGGTACTTTCGGTGCGTATTTTTTACAAAGAGAAAGCACACCAATATCAGCTACGATAAATGCATCAACACCTATTTCTGCCCATTTCTCAAGGTATTCGGGTAACTTTAAAATCTCGTCGTTTCGTGCCAGCGTGTTACAGGTAAGATAAACCTTAACATTTTTTGCGTGGCAAAGTTCTACCGCTTCTTTTAATTGTTCAAAGTTAAAATTTTGTGGTGCGGCACGCATACCAAAAGCGTCACCGCCAAGATAAACTGCATCGGCACCGTACATTAAAGCGGATAGGAGTCGCTCACGGTCACCGGCAGGGGAAAGTAATTCAGGTATAATCATTTAATCACTTCTCTGCATTAATTTTTTCGACTGTTCTTCCGTTAGCATTATGCTCTTCTATTGTTTCTGCCATATAAATCTTGTTGTTTTTATCGTGGCGGAAGAAATAATACTGTGTTGGAGTTGGGTAAAGTGCAGCTTCAATGGCGTCCATTCCCGGATTGCAAATAGCACTTGGAGTTAAACCTGCTACTTCATATGTGTTGTAACTTACAACATATTGGTTTAATTTTGGAGGGTTAACACGCTTTGACACAGTGTTTTTCACATAGTCTTTTGTTGAGTTACAGTCAAGTGTAGGGTAAAGTCCTGAACGATTAAGACGGTTGTGAAGAACAGAGGAAATCTGTAAGAATTGAGCTTTTCCGTTACCCTCTTTTTCAACAATGGATGCAAGGGTGATAATCTCATCAACTGACATACCAAGTTCAGTCGCCTTTGCGGCAAATTCTTCTGACCAACGGGATTTGAAAGCATCAAGGAATTTACGTATAACGGTAGCGGGTTCTGCATTTTGCTCAAACTCATAAGTGGCAGGGAACATATATCCTTCAAGAATGCAATAACGCTCGTCATCATTGTCAATTTTTGCGATAAAGTCATATTCCGCACCGAAATCAACTGTATTAAGAACTCTGTATAAAGATTCTGCAGTGCATATTTCATTCTTTTCAAGACGTTCAAAAATCTGGTCAACAGTATATCCCTCGGGAATGGTTATGCTGATAACTGCACCACGAGTACTGCTTGTCTTGAATCGTGTCAGCATTTTTTCAATGCCCATATCATCTGTAAAGTAATAAATACCGGGGAGATAGTTTTCATCAGTAAATCCCATAAATTTAGCAAATATATTACAGAAAAGACTGTTGTTTATAAGCCCGGCTTTATCAAGTACACGGATTGCATCACTTGTGTCAGCATCGTTTGGTAATTCAACCTCAATGGTTTCTTCACCGGTACGATTAATGGCAAGAACATCGTTGACACAACTTATAGCACAACAAGCAAGAACAACGGAAACAAGGAAACAGCATCCGAATACAAGGAATGCCTTTTTGTTTTCGTGAACAGTATTTATAATCAGGCCTGTAAATGCGTTAAAGTCGAATTTTCGTTTACCGTTTTCTTTTACAAAGATAGTATCAAAAAGACCTTTTGGTGCGTCTTCTTCATTATTTTCAGGAATCTTTGCATTTGTTTTTACATTGTTTGCAACCGTTTTGACCTTGTGAGCAACACCAATCGCCAAATCCTTTGCATAATCAATATTAACAGTGAATTTACCTTTTCTCGGAGAAGTGCTGTTTACGGTATTGTTTTCCGGATTAACATGGGGAGAATCGGTCTTTGCTTGATTATTTCTTCTTGGCACGGGTTCTTCAAAGGCTTTTAAGAGGTCAATATCAAATGAATCATTGGTTCCCTTTGAAGTGTTTTGCTGAGAAGAAAAACTATTCTCCGTTTTTTGATAGCGTGATGCCAAAGGTGTTTTTTGTGGCTCGGCAGACTCAGGTTTTTTAACCGGTTTGCTTGGCAAAGAATCACCCGCGTATTCGTTTAAAAGGTCCTCATAAGAGTTGTTGGAAAATCCATCTTGAAACTTATTCATAGGATTACCTCCTTTGTTAAGTGCTGTGTAACTAAAACATCTATTTTAATATCGGTTTTTTCAACCGGAAGTTTGTCCGTTAACATTTCGTCATAGCAAGGACAAATGCTTATACCGTTAAAATTTTTTAAAAATCTGTCATAATAGCCTTTGCCGTAACCAATTCTGTAACCTTCTTTATCTACAGAAAGACAGGGGACTATAATTATGTCATTTTTTTGTTCTGTATAATCTTTGCAATAGGGTTTTGGTTCAAGAATGTTATACATTCCAATTTCCAAATCGTCCGGAGAATCAGCTTTTTTAAATTTCATGTTACCCGAATTATCAAGGCAGATTGGGTAAAAAACTTTTTTACCATCAATTCTGCAACGCTCAATAATAAATTGAGTGTCAAACTCGTCTTCTGTGGATGCAAAAACCAAAGCTTGATTAGCATTTTTATAAAAATCGGACTCAATTATTTTTTTGCTGATTTCTTTATCATATATTGTCTTTTTTGCTTTTGGTATGTCTTTACGCTTGTTTAAAAGCAATTTACGGATTTCTTTTTTATCCATTATATATCTGTAATGATGCTCTGATTTTTTTTACTTCTAAAGGGTTTGTGAGAATTTCAGCAATCTGTAAACCAAATTCAACAGCACTGCCCATGCCTTTTGCAGTTATAAAGTTACCATCTTTTACAACAAAATCCTTTGAAACCTCTGCACCGAAAAGTTCTTCTTCAAATCCGGGGAAACAAGTTGCTTTTTTACCTTCAAGAAGACCTTTGTGTCCTAAAATTGACGGTGCTGCACAGATTGCACATACTAATTTGTCATTTTCTATTGCCCAATCGATAGCCTTTTGCACAACTGCGCTCTTTTCAAGATTCAATGTGCCGGGCATTCCGCCGGGAAGCACAATAGCATCAACTTTTTCGTCAAGAATTAAATCTCTTTCGTAAATATCGGCAGCTACGGGAATCTGGTGTGAGCCGATTACAAAATCTTCACCAACACCAACCGTGATTACATCAAGTTCGGCACGACGAAGCACGTCAACAACTGCCAATGCTTCAATTTCTTCAAATCCCGGTGCTAAAAACACATAAATCATAATGTCACTCCAATGTATTACCAATATAGCAATTTATATTTTTAATCTCTTTGTTTTCTGTTTTTATCATAGCGGGGGAATAATTCTCCCCGAAAGTTATATCGCCCTGAATAACAATTTTTTCACTTTTGTATTTTTCTGGAATAGTGTTATAATTGCCTGTTGCGTTTCTTATAATTATTGTATCATCGTCAAAAACAAGCCCAAAATCGGCAATTTCTCCACCATAGATTATGCAACTGTTTTTCCAGTAATCGATTACAGAATTATCAAATTCAAGTTCATATTGATAGGTCAATTTATCTTTATTTTCAGGGGGATTGCCGTCAAAAGTATGCGCTCTTGCAATTCCGAATTTCTCAAAACCGCATTTTGCATAGTATTCAAAAAGTGTTTCTTCCGCCGGAACTAAAAAGAGAAAGTCAAAACTGTTTTCTTTACAATAGTTATATGAGAAATCAAGCAATTCTTTCATATAGCCTTTTCCGCGGTGAGAGTATTTTGTCATAGCACAGTAAACACATTTACCCTTATAATTGCCTATTTTACAGGGCAAAAGGAAAAGGGAAGATGCGATTTCACCGTCAATTCTGAAAACGGGTGTTACTGTGTCTTTAAAAATATGACTAAAGAAATATTCAATAACCTGACTATCTTCCAAAAAAGTCATCTGCCAAAGACTCTCAAGTTCTTTTTTGTCATTTATATTTGCAAATTCAATCATAATCTATCCCTTGTAAACTGCTGAATATTTTATAATTAACCTGTGTGGCTGATATGAAAGCTTTGCACGGCGAAGTCCGTCACTACCTGTGTCTTCTTCACGGTTAATAAATTCATATCTGTCCTGTAACTGACGAGCAAATTCACGATTTATCATTTGATAAGCACCACGGATGTTTCCGTAAGCTTTTTCAACATGAGTACAGAAAGTGTTATTGTTTAGTCTTTCACCAAAGGTAAAAGCAACAATTTCACCCTGAATAGTGAGAACACCGCCCTCGAAATTCAAGCTGAAATAATTGTTTAAAGCTTTTTTGATAGCTTCATTTTCATCACTGATTTCTTCGGGATTTTTTTGCTTGTTAAGTCTTTCCCAATGGTCATTGAGCAATAAGCAATCTGCTATGTTATTTTTGTTTATAGGCTCATATTTCCAATCAAAATTTTTCTCGAAATATGAAATATGATTTTTCTTACTGTGATATTTTCTTCCTACAAGGTTTGCTAAATCTTCCGACTTATAAAGATAGTCAAAGAAATCCCTTGTTTCCTGTATTTCAAACTGATTGGGGAATAAAAACAAGAGTTCATCTCTGTCTTTTTCAGTCAATCCAAAAAATTCAAGATTGATGTTTAGATCTTTTGAAAAGTCAATAATTTTCTGTATTGTGGCTTTTTTATCACCGTTGCCGACTGGATAGCAAAAAACAGGTTGAGCGGTAAAATCTGCAGAAACAAAAATGCCGTTATCATTACAAATTTTATTGTCATAAATGTCCGACCACATATAAATATTGCCGAAACAGTATTCACAACAATCAGTCTGTCCCTCCTGAAAGGCTTTTGTGACCCATTCTTTATCGGCAAGGGTAGGTGAATGGAAATCCATTAAATAATCTCCTTAACTATGTTGTAGATTGTATTTCCGATTTCTTCAATAGACAAGGGTTCGTCACCCTCAAAGCATTTAACCACATTCCAATTGAATCTGTTTGCAGTATAAAGTGCTGCTTCACGGCAAGATTTAAGATATTCCACATTTGCCTCGTGCACATCTTTTTTAGTTTCCTCACCATTATATCTTTTTGACATAAGACGTTGAGAAATATCAACATCCATATCAAGATAAATAACTGCGTCAGGTTTTGGGATTTCCATCATTTCATATTCTGTATGGAAAAGCCAATCAAGATACTTGTCCCATTCATCCTTAGGGAGTTTAACAGTCTGATGCACAGCATTTGAAGTGGTGTAACGGTCAGCAAGTATTAGTATGCCGTTGTTATAATCATCACCCCAGATGTTTTTGTAACTTGCATATCTGTCAACCGCATAGAAAAGAGATGCGGAATAAATGTTGACATCTGCAGGGTTACTGCCGAACTCACCGTTTAAATACATCTTAACAAGGGTGCTTGATTTGTTGTCATAGTCAGGAAGTTTAATCTGACGAAGGTGGATGTTGTTATCAGTAAGTTTTTTCTTTAAGAGTTCAACCTGTGTAGATTTTCCGCTTCCGTCAAGTCCCTCAATTACAATCATTTTCTTTTTCATTTAAAAATCCTCATTATTCACCTAATTATACAGCATATATTATAACAAAGAAAAAATAATAATACAATATAAAACTAATTAAATATTGATAAAATTTAAACTATTATTGCACAGCATAATGATTTGTGATACAATAAAACAAGATTATGAAAAAGAGGGATATTTATGGCATACGATTATAACAAAAGCACAGCATTGATTATCGGTATGACCGATACTGACGAAAAAGTTACTGCTGCAAGTGGCAGAATTTCGACTCAGGAGGGTACAGCGCTTTCTATCTGGGATAAATCTCAAGACAGGGAGAAAAATGCGAACTTGATTGGTAAAGTTACCGCATCAGGTCATACAAGTACAGTTGAACATACATATTTTCAACTTGCATTCCAGAATGTTACTGCGGTTGTTGAACAGTTCATTATCGAATTCCGCCTTGCTTCATATACTGTTAAATCAAGACGTTATGTAAATTTCAGCGATGCAGGTTTCTATGTACCTGAATTCAATGATGAAAAAATCGAAAATTCATATAAAGCACATATGAGTAAGATGTTTGCGCTTTATGATGAACTTTGTGAAAATGGTGTTCTTCGTGAGGATGCCCGATTTGTATTGCCATATTGCCTTTATAGTAACTTCTTCTGTTCAGTAAACGGCAGAGAATTTTTGAATATGCTCACTGCCATGATTTGCGGAAGGGGTGCAAAGTATCCTGAAATCAAAAAATTAGGTCTTGAACTTTATGAGCAAGCAAAGGAAAAAGCTCCTGGTATTATGTCAAGCTTTAATCCTGACAGAGTTGTGAATGATATTCCTGACCTTTCATTTATTGATGTTAAACCCGAACATACAGAAAAGGCGGTTGAACTTTTAAGCTATACTCCTGATGCGGCAAAATGTGTTGCAAGAAACGCTCTTATTTCAAATAAAAACTGTTCAACAGAACAGATTGAAAAGATAATTGCAGATGATGAAACGACAACTAAAATTGTTGAGGCAGTTGTTAAATGTAAACGCCCCAGAGCTCTTGAGTGTGCGAACTACACTTTCCGTTTCAATAATGTTTCTCTTTCCTGTATAACACATTTTGCACGTCACAGAATTCAGTCAATTGAAATTCCCGAACTTACAAAAACAGACAGATTAAGTTTTATTATCCCGCCTGTTTTAAAGGATAAGCCCGAACTTTTAGAAAAATATAAAAATGCATTCAAAGAAACAGCAAGTGAATATGCAAGACTAAAAAATCTTGGTGTAGCAGAAGAACTTCTGGTATATTATCAACTCAGCGGTAATACACTTGATATAGTAACAACTATGAATGCAAGACAACTTCTCTTATTCCTGCGTCTTCGTTCTTGCACCCGTGCACAGTGGGAAATTCAGGAATATGCTGTTGACGCACTCAAACAACTTCGCAAAGTTGAGCCTACAATATTCAGATTCTATGGTCCGAGTTGCTTTGTAGGTGCTTGTCCTGAGGGTAGAATGACTTGCGGAAAAGCAGCTGAGATTAAGGAAAAATTTACTAACCTTTAATAAAAATATGAAAAAATCCAGAGTAAAAAACAACAGAAAAACCTTCCTGTTTCCCATATTTGCATTGTTTTCATTGTGCTTTTGTATAGTATTTGCACTGCTTGTTGTGGGCGGTGAGGAAACCGTTTATTATCTGACACAATTAAACTTTATTCCCGATGAAAAAACAGTTTGTATTGACCCCGGTCACGGCGGAACAAGTTCGGGTGCGGTTTTGGGTAGCAGATATGAAAAGGACGATACTTTAAGATTGTCACTTTTGGTAAGAGATATTCTGACTGACAGGGGATATACTGTTGTGATGACTCGTGATGATGATAGCGACGTATCCCTTGCCGACAGGTGCAAAATTGCAAATAAGGCAAGAGCGTCGCTTTTTGTTTCCATTCATCGTAATTCAAGCACATCGCCATCGGCTGTGGGAATGGAAATGTGGATTCACTCTTTAAACCCTACCGATGATACGTTGTTGGCACAGAATATTCTTGATTGTCTTGATGTGGCGGGCATTTCGCAAAACAGGGGTATTCATTCGGGTTACCGTGATGGTGCTGATATGAATTATTATATTAACCGACATACAAAAATGCCGTCAGTCCTTGCAGAAATCGGATTTATTTCAAGTAAAGCAGATAATAAGGATTATGATGAAAAAATTGAAGAATACGCAAAAGCAATATCTGATGGAATAGAGATGACTTTGTTAGAGATGAATGGTGAATAAAAAGTAAGACGGAGCAAAACTCCATGGTTATAACAAAAAGCCATCGCAAAAGCGATGGTTTATATTTTTATCTTTGCTGAAAAGACAACAAAAAAACGGTCACTACAAAAGTAGTAACCGCTTTTATTTGGCTGCGGAACTAGGATTTGACCGTCTGCTTCGGATACGCCTTGCATACTGTACACTCGGCATAAATGCCTCGTGCCTTTTGGCTAAAAACAATTCCCCGAATTGTTTTCTTAACGCCAAAACCCTCGCGGGTTCAAATCCTGATACTTGTTGTAAACAAACAAAAAACGGTCACTACAAAAGTAGTAACCGCTTTTATTTGGCTGCGGAACTAGGATTTGAACCCAGACAAACAGAGTCAGAGTCTGCCGTGCTACCATTACACAATTCCGCAACGTGCAAAAGCAATTATATATCAAGTTTTTTCGCTTGTCAAGAGTTTTTTTCAATGTATTTTATTTTTTTTATGAGCTGTTTTGTTTACTTATTTTATTTGAGTTGTTATAATTAAAAAAAGACTTTTCATAAAGTGGGGATATTATGAAAATAGATTTAATTAAAGCAAAAAAGCTGCAAACACTTAAAGGTTGGGGCACATCTGCATGTTGGTGGAGCCAGCATTGCGCCGATGAAAAAGTTGCCGAAGAAATTGCTGAGCTATTATACGGCAACAGTGGTTTAGGACTTAATATTTACCGTTATAATATCGGCGGCGGTACAGACCCTGAAAATTGCCGTGTGAAAAATCCTTGGCGTGTTACTGAAAGTTTTTATAAATATGACCGTGAAAACGCAACAGGTGAATATGATTTTACGGCGGATAAAACTGCAATAAGCATGATGAAACGCTGTCTTCAGAAAGGCAATATTGACACGCTTATTGTATTTGCAAATTCTCCTCATTATTCGCAGACTTCAACAGGACAGGCTTCGGGTAGCCTTATCAATCACACCTGTAATCTGCCAATGTCAAATTACAGAAAATTTGCTGATTATTTTTTAACCTGCACACAGGCACTTATTGATATGGGCTTCCCTGTAAAATATGTCAGCCCAATAAATGAACCTCAATGGAAATGGGGCGGCAGTTATGTGTGGCAGGAGGGATGTCACTATGAAACTGAAGAAATGGTGGCGGTTTACCACATTTTTGCCGAGGAAATTATCAAAAGAGGTATGGATGTTAAACTCTATGGTCCTGAAAGTGGCGAGATGATGGGGCTTACTCCCGAATACATAAAGGCAATTACCGCTGACGAAACAATTATGCAGGTAATGGACATTTTTGCTTACCATTCATACCACGATGACAATAATCCTGCTATCCGTCTTGAATTTAAAAAGCAAATTGTTGAGAAATATCCACAGTTCCGTTTTGATATGAGTGAATGGTGTGAATTACCAAATAAAAGCCATACAAAAAATTTCAAAGGTGCACTGATAACAGCACGAATTATCGGGCAGGATTTAATCTATGCAGGTGCAGAAAGCTGGACTTCATGGGTTGCAGTCAATCAGTTTTCAATTAAAGAAGACGGAAACGACTATTCCGATGCTACAATTACTGCAACAAACGACTTTTCAGAGTGGTATATTGCTCGTCGTTATTGGGGATTTGCCCATTTCGCAAAATTTATACCCATTGATTCAGTTTGCCTTGATAACGGATTTTTTCCCGATGAAAATAATGATTTCAATGTTTTCTCATTCTTAACACCAAATGGTGAAACGGTAACAGTTGTTATTAACGAGGGTGAAGAAAGAGAATTGAATATTGACGGGCAATTTAATGAAATGAAGATAATTCAATCTGTTGATGAGGATTATCTTAATGAAATTTATAGTGGTGAGTTTAAAGAAAAAATCACGGTAAAACAAAATAGTATCTTAACTATAATCTGTAAGTAACAAGGAGTAAGCTATGAATTATCCGAATCCCTTTATACCTGAACGTGCAGACCCTTATGTTACAAAGGGGAAGGACGGCTATTATTACTTTACCGCATCTTATCCCGCATATATGAATGTTGATGCAGGTTATGACAGAATAATATTAAGAAAAAGTGATACAGTATCAGGTCTTGCAACGGCTAAGGAACATACCATATGGAAAGCACATAACAAAGGAGTTATGTCAAAGCATATCTGGGCACCTGAAATTCACTATATTGCAGGAAAGTGGTATATTTTCTTTGCTGCGGGTGAAAAAGAAAATGTGTGGAATATCCGTCCTTTTGTACTGTTGTGTAAGGGGCAGGACCCGATAAATGATGAGTGGCAGGAAATGGGCAAAATGCAGGCAAGTGAGGGTGACGAACATTCTTTTACTGAGTTTTCACTTGATATGACATACTTTGAAAATAACGGAAAACATTACCTTATCTGGGCAGAAAAACTTGGAGATTCTTCACTTTTTATGGCAGAAATTAACCCTGAAGAGCCTTGGAAATTAATAAGCAAACCAATTCTTCTTACGAAACCCGAATATGACTGGGAAAAAGTACGTTATCGTGTTAACGAAGGTCCGGCTGTACTTAAAACTGATGATAAAATCTATGTTTTCTTCTCTGCATCAGGAACGGGTGAGGAATATTGTATGGGTAAAGTTTTTGCTGATAAAAATTCTGATTTGATGGATATAAACAATTGGATAAAATCTCCTGAACCGGCTTTGCAGACAGCGGATTTAACAGACCAGGCAGGACCGGGACATAATAGTTTTGTAGTTGACGAAAACGGAAATCAGCTTATAGTTTATCACGCAAGACCATTTTCACATTTCAAAAAAAACTGTGGTTCATATTGTGATGAGCCGCTATACGACCCATGCCGTCACGCGCGTGTAAAATTGGTCAATTTTGACGAAAATGGAGTGCCAAATCTCAAGTAATTTTACTTGACAATATTCGACTGTATAAGGTATAATTTAGACACAAAGAAATGTTTACATAACTGACGGATTTCGTGGACCACCACGGGGGAATGTAAACTAAATAAAAGCCGACCGTCTGGGCAATTCTATTTTGTTTACAAAGTGGGATTGCCCAGTTTTGTTTTTCTGAGCAATTCGCAAAGACAAAAGGAGGAAAATTATGGAACATAATAATTGGAACGGATTTAAAAAAGGTATCTGGCAAGATGAAATCAATGTTCGTGATTTCATTCAGCTCAATTATAAAGAATATACAGGTGATGATAGTTTCCTCAGTACGGCAACTCCTCGTACAGAGGCAATGATGAAAAAACTCAACTCACTTTTTGCACTTGAAAGACAATATGGCGGAGTGCTTGATATTGATACAACAACGGTATCTTCACTTACAAGTTATCTGCCGGGTTATGTTGACAAAGCAAACGAGCTTATTCTTGGTATGCAGACTAACCGTCCTTTAAAAAGAGGCGTTAACCCATTCGGCGGTATGAGAATGGTGCGTCAGGCTTGTGAGGCTTACGGCTACCAGCTCAGTGATAAGGTTGAAGAAGAATTTAAGTTCAGAACAACTCATAATGACGGTGTTTTCCGTGCATATACAGATGAAATGCGCAAGGCTCGTAAGTGCCATGTAATTACCGGTCTTCCTGATGCTTATGGTCGAGGAAGAATTATCGGTGACTATCGTCGCGTGGCTCTTTATGGTGTTGACAGACTTATTGAAGAAAAGAAAAAGGATAAGGCTGCTCGCGGTACAGGGGATTTGCAGACAGATAATATCCGCTTGTCAGAAGAACTTTTCCAACAGATAACATTTTTAGGTTATCTTAAAGAAATGGCAGCAATGTATGGATTCGACATCAGCGGACCTGCAAAAAATGCGCGTGAAGCAATCCAATGGACATATTTTGCATATCTTGCAGCAATTAAAGAGCAGAATGGTGCCGCAATGTCTTTGGGCAGAGTAAGCACATTTTTTGATATATATATTGAACGTGATATTGCGAGAGGTATTCTTACAGAGCAAAGCGCACAGGAACTGATGGATGATTTTGTAATGAAGCTGCGTATTGCAAGACATCTTCGTACTCCTGAATACAACGAGCTTTTCGGCGGTGACCCTATGTGGATTACAGAAGCTGTTGGTGGTATGGGTGAAGACGGTAGAACTCTTGTAACAAAAAACAGTTTTCGTATGCTTAATACTCTTTATACACTCGGTTCATCACCTGAACCCAACCTTACAATTCTCTGGTCAACATCATTACCTGAAAACTTTAAGAGATTCTGCGCAAAGGTTTCAGCAGATACTGACTCAATTCAGTATGAAAACGATGATATAATGCGACCAATTTATGGTGATGATTATGCGATTGCCTGCTGTGTTTCTGCAATGAAAGTCGGTAAACAGATGCAATTTTTCGGCGCTCGTTGCAACCTTGCAAAACTTTTACTTATTGCAATCAACGGTGGTTACGATACAACAAGTCAGATGCATATCGGTCCGCAAATGCCTGTTTTAGAGGGTGAAAGCCTTAATTTCCAAGAGGTTATGGAGCGTTTCCAGGTTTATATTGAGTGGCTCAGTCATCTCTATGTAAACACAATGAATGTTATCCACTATATGCACGATAAATATGCCTATGAAAAAATCCAGATGGCTCTTCACGATACCGATGTTGAACGCTTTATGGCATTTGGTATTGCGGGACTTTCCGTTGTGGCAGACTCTTTGAGTGCAATTAAATTTGCAGAGGTTAAACCGCTTAAAAACGAAGACGGATTTATCACAGATTTTAAAACAGTTGGTGCATTTCCTAAATTCGGTAACGACGATGACCGTGTTGACCTTATTGCAAAGGACATGGCTCATCGTATGATTACTGCACTTCGTCAGACGCCTACATACAGAAATGCAATTCATACACTTTCTGTGCTCACTATTACATCAAATGTTATGTACGGTAAAAATACAGGTGCTACACCTGACGGAAGAAAGAATGCAGAGCCTTTTGCACCGGGTGCAAACCCAATGCATAACCGTGAAGAAAATGGTGCATTGGCATCTCTTAATTCTGTTGCAAAAATCAGTTATGATGACTGTCGTGACGGTATTTCAAACACTTTCTCAATCACTCCCGAAGCACTTGGTAGGGATGAGGATGAAAGAATAACAAATCTTGTGGCAATTCTTGACGGATATTTCTCAAAGAAGGCACATCATATAAACGTAAATGTGCTTAATCGTGAAACTCTTATGGATGCTTATGAGAATCCTGAAAAGTATCCGAATCTTACAATTCGTGTGTCAGGTTATGCTGTTAACTTTAATAAACTTTCAAAGGCACAGCAAAGAGAAGTTATCAGCCGTACATTCCACGAGGCAATGTGATTATGATTTCAGGACAAGTTCATTCAATTCAGAGCCTTGGCACAGTTGATGGTCCCGGATTACGTTTTGTTGTTTTTTTGCAAGGATGTAATCTGAGATGCAAATGTTGTCATAATCCTGATACTTGGGCAATGCACAGTGATAAACAATTTACCCCGCAGGAGATAGTTGAAAAAGCCTTGCATTACCGTGAATATTTCGGTGAAAAAGGCGGGATTACTCTTTCAGGTGGTGAACCACTTTTACAGGCAGATTTTGCTTATGAAATATTCAGACTTTGTCACGAAAAAAACATCAATACCTGTCTTGACACATCGGGTAGTGTATTGAATGATAATGTGAAAAAATTATTGGCAGAAACAGACAGAGTATTGCTTGATGTTAAATATACCGATGATGATTTGTATAAAAAAAATGTGGGATGTTCATTTAGTAAACCTATGGAGTTTTTAAGTTATCTGGATGCACAGAATATTCCTACAACAGTAAGACAGGTTATAATTCCAACACTCAATGACAACAAAGAAAATATCGGCAAACTTAATGAAATCGTAAAGGCTCATAAATGTGTTGATAAAGTTGAACTTTTGCCATTCAAAAAAATCTGTCAGACAAAATATGACAGTATGAAGATAGAGTTTCCTTTTGCACATATAGAAACACCAACAAAGGAAATAATGGATAAGTTGAATAATTTATTGATAATATAAATTCAGGAGGAAAATTATTATGCTTTCAGACATTCAAATCGCACAACAAACACCTTGCTTACCAATTACAGAAATTGCAAAAAAACTCAATATTGATGCCGATGACCTTGAACTTTACGGCAAGTACAAGGCAAAGCTTCCGCTTTCTCTTAACAAGAAATATGCTGACAGAGAAAACGGCAAACTTATCCTTGTAACAGCTATTAACCCGACTCCAGCAGGCGAGGGAAAAACAACAATCACAGTTGGTCTTGGTCAGGCTATGAACAAAATCGGCAAAAACGCTTGTATCGCACTTCGTGAGCCTTCAATGGGACCTGTTTTCGGTGTTAAGGGCGGTGCCGCAGGTGGCGGATATTCACAGGTTATTCCTATGGAAGATATCAACCTTCATTTCACAGGTGATATGCACGCAATTACTGCTGCTAACAACCTCCTTTGTGCAATTATTGACAACCATATGCAACAGGGTAATGACCTTCGCATTGACCAGAGAAGAATTCTCTTCAAGCGTTGTCTTGATATGAATGACCGTGCACTTCGTAACGTGATTGTCGGTCTTGGCGGTAAAGTTAATGGTGTGCCTCGTGAAGACGGATTTATGATTACTGTTGCAAGTGAAATTATGGCTATTCTCTGCCTTGCAACTGATATTGAAGACCTTAAAACAAGACTTGGAAATATTCTTGTTGCATATACTCTTGACAATACTCCTGTTTATGCAAAAGATTTGAATGCAGTTGGTGCTATGGCAGCACTTTTAAAGGATGCAATCAAGCCAAACCTTGTGCAGACTCTTGAAAACACACCGGCAATTATGCATGGCGGACCATTTGCAAA
>JAZNIQ010000109.1:0-8344 GCA_045577555.1 Candidatus Fimenecus sp. | reverse complement strand
CAATGTCATAAATCAACTCCTTGGCTCACAGAACGACATGGCTACGATCCGACTTACTTCTTCCCAGCAAGAAATATCTTTTCTTGGTTTTGGATTGTCACGGTCAATATTGAGAATTGCTGTTGCTTTTTCTTTATCATCAACAAAAAGAGCATAAAGCACTTCATTATAATCCATAGCCCAATCGGTTACCAGTTTGTAAACTTGTGTTGCATCCATAACGGAAATGACATTTTTTGAAACGTCGTTGAATTTAACCATATCGAAAAGAGCACCTGAAACACTCATCTTTTTAAGGTTAAATGGAAATTTAGAAATATCCTCTGTTTTGTTTGCTTTTCTCCATTCCTCAAAGTTCGAGTTAAGAATTGTAAGCATATATTCCTTAACAGAAGCTTCGGGATAACCTTTTTCAATGTAATATGAAACATTTGCTTCCGGGTCTTTTCTCTTGGAGAGTTTACGTTTGCCACCATTTTCTTCTTTCATAATCGGAGCAATGTGGGCATATTTAAGAGGCCTGTTGCCAAGGGCTCTGAAAAGCTCAATATGAACTGGAACAGAGGCAATCCATTCATCACCGCGGACAACATGGGTTGTGCGCATAAGGTGGTCATCAACTGCGTGAGCAAAATGGTATGTGGGAATTCCGTCAGCCTTTAAAACAACAACATCATTCACGTTTTCGCTCATTTCAATTTTGCCTTTAATCATATCTTCAAATTTAATTTTTCTTAAGATATCACCGGTTGAACGAAGACGAACGGTGAAAGGAATGCCCGCTTTGATTTTTTCAATAATTTCTTCGTCAGAAAGGTCGCGACATTTTGCATAAGCACCATAGTAGCCTTTAATATCTTCGTTTTCCTGTTTTGCTCTGATTTCATCAAGATCCTCAGGGGTGCAGAAGCAAGGGTATGCCTTTCCTTCTTCCATAAGTTTTTTTGCAAAAGCACGGTAAATTTCACGACGATGACTCTGTGTGTAAGGACCGTAATTACCATATTCGGTATTAAAGCCTGTTACACCTTCATCGGGTACAACACCGAAAGCCTCAAGACCTGTTACGATACCCGTAACACCATCTTCGACCTCACGTTTTTTGTCAGTATCTTCAATACGAAGCATAAATACGCCGTTTGTTGTGTCTGAGGTGAGCTTTGATGCAAAACCTGCATAAAGTCCGCCAAAGTGAAGATAGCCTGTGGGGCTTGGAGCAAATCTTGTTACTCTAGCGCCCTCGGGCAAGTCTCTTGCGGGGTAAAGTTCCTCGTAATATTCTGTGGACTTATCCACATCTGAAAAAATAAGTTCAGCAATTTTTTTGCAGTCTGTCATTTGAAAACCTCTTTATTCCGGTAAAATTGCATTTGTTGTGATGTATTTAACACCGTTTTCAAGCATTGTGTTAAGCATATCAGCGGTATCAACAGTCCAACAAGCTGCTGTGAGTTTGTTATCGTGGATTTTTTGAATCATATGAAGATTCTTAACTACTCGTTTTGCCTCAAAAGCAACACCAAAGCCATTTTCAATACATTCAAGTAGTTTTTCATCTTTAATGTTATGCATAAGATACCAAAGTGTCATATTTGGAGAAAGACGTTTGAATTCGCGGAGAACAGAGGGGTGGAAAGAAATGAGAATAACATCCTTTTCAATGTCATAAGCACGGATAATGTCAAGAAGACTCTTAACCTTATCAATTCGTTTATCTTTAACTTCAATCATAGGTTTGATGTTTGCTTCTTTGCAGATTTCAATATATTCTTCTACAAGGCAAACGCCGGAGTCAGGATATTTGTCAATATTTGCACCGTTTACAAATTTAATCTTCTTAAGGTCTTCATATGACATTGTTTTAACGTCGCCTTTTTCCTTTGCCATTGATTGAAGCATACAGTCATGGATGATTACCCATTTGCCATCAGTTGTACAATGAACATCACACTCAAGAGCGTAATAGTTGTATTTTGCAGCTTCTTTGAAAGCTTCAATTGTATTTTCAGGAACAATTGAGGAAAGACCTCTGTGTGCTGTGAAGTGCACATCGGACAAATCTTTTTGTGTTGCAGTTGCAGCAGGTAATGTATCCTTGGCAATTTTTTTGCCGTAGCGGATGTTTGTATATGTTACTCTTAAAGCTAGAGCAATAGCTGATGGGACACCTAAACCAAAACCAAGACCTAATAATGTTTTCTTGTTATTTTTCATTGCGAAGTCACCTTTCTCACTGAAATGCGTATAATCAAAGATATTATACAATATAATACACGAAAAGTAAACGGTATATTTTATATTTTTTAATACTAATTAATTAGTATTAAAGAATGTGAGTCTGTAATTTTCTTATAACTTGCCTTTTTGTGAGTGTTGTGATATAATGCTAACTATATATTGGATTATTATGTGTATCTATGCATTTTTTCAGAAAGGAGCGTAAAAGTCACTATGGAAATACTGGAAATACTTCATAGACAGATATATTATGTGGGAATTCAGACAATGCGATATGGCAAACGATTTTTCAGCTGGCTTTTATCGTTGATTCTGAAACCAATCAAAGCATTGGGAACACTTGTTTTTACAATTTTGATTGTTATTGACAAGCATGCACTTAAAGCTTTTCATGAGAGTGCTCAGGATATGAAAAAGCTTTTGAGTGAGGCCAAGGCTATCTCTTTTAAATATACAGTTCAACAAGGAAGAGGTAAACGCATTAAACGACTTGTGCATTATATGAATGTTGCCATCCAACGTTATAAAAGTGCGTTTGTATATGTGTTTAACTTTGTATTGCCGATTATTTCACTGGTTTTTCTTGTAAATGTTATTGCAATGTGGTCTGATACAACCTTTGCTCTTGAGGTGAACTACAACGATGAAGTCATAGGATATGTGCAGGACGAAGCAGTATATAAAGATGCAAGAAAAATGGCATTTGAGCGTTTGGATATAAATACTGCATCTGTGGGCATGTCATCTGACAACAATGAAGATTCATCTATTATCGGTACAGCGGAGTATAAAATTAAAAGAGTTAAACGTAGTCAGATTAACGAAGCAGCTGAAATCTGTGATAGTTTGATAGAAAAATCCGACAATGACATTACAAATGCTTGTGGTGTGTATATTGACGACAATTTTATCTGTGCAGTTAAAAATGAAACCGATGCGTTGAGTGTGTTTGATTCAATTTTAGCAGAACACGAAACAGGCGAGGAAAATGCAGTTGTAAGTTTTGTTGAAAACATTGACTATGTGCAGGGTCTTTATCTTGATAGTGAACGTATTATAAAAGACGCTGCGTATTTACAGGACAAGCTCAATTCAAAAAAGAGTGAGGCAAAGTATTATACCGTTGAAGAAGGAGATACAGTTTCACAGATTGCAGAAAAATTCGATATGACCAGTGCGGAACTGTTCATGTTAAATCCGGAACTTAAAGAAAACATCTATATAGGACAAGTTATCCTTTTAGCAAAAGAAGTCAGTTTTATACGAGTACAGACAACAAAAACAGAATACAAGGAAGCAGAAATTCCGTACGATACAATAAAAGTTAACACAAGCAGTCTTTATGTAGGTGACAAAAAAACAGTAACTAAAGGACAAACTGGTGTTGAGCAAATAACAGAACTTGTTACATATATTGACGGTGTTAAAGTTTCGTCAAAAGAGGTTTCGCGTACAGTAATTAAAGAGGCTGTAAGTGAAAAAATTCAGGTTGGTACTAAGAAAAATCCGTCTTCATCAGGTTCTCATAATACAGGTGGCGGAAAACTAGCATGGCCAACAATTGGCGCATATTCAGTTTCATCACCTTACGGATACCGAAACTTCGGTGATGGCTGGCATTCAGGAATTGATATTGTACGCCCGGGCGGAAGTTCAGGTTGTACAGTTGTTGCAGCAGAATCCGGAACGGTTACTTTTGCAGGTTGGTATGGTTCAGGCGGATACACGGTTATCATTGACCACGGAAACGGACTTACAACAATGTACTGTCATATGCAGAATTCTTTGAGAGTTTCTTCAGGACAGCGTGTTTCACGCGGTCAGGCTATAGGAAAAATTGGTGCAACAGGATATGTTACGGGTGCACATCTTCACTTTGAAGTTAAAAAGAACGGCAGGAATGTAAATCCGTCTTTGTATTTGTAGGTTTTAGGGCAGGATAAAATGGAAAAGTTTATAATTGCAGGATTTAAAACAGAATATTATGTTCGTGGTAATCTTTTGCGTGATAGGTCAGCAGATTATAAAGCTGATTTTGAAAGTGATGAAACAGAAATCAAGATTAATATTAATGAAGATTTTTTAAAAAAGAAAAAGGAAGAAATTCCGTATCTTTCAGAAGACGAACACGAATACATGTGGACTTGTGAGGCATTTTACAACGAGTTGTTAAATCACAACGGCATGATGTTACACTCTTCCTGTGTTGAAAAAGATGGATTTGCATATCTTTTTTCTGCAAGAAGTGGTACGGGCAAATCAACACATACTCACTTGTGGTTGAAAAATATACCAGGCACGAGGATTATCAATGACGATAAACCCGCACTTCTTTACGAAAATGATATGTGGTATGCATGTGGCACTCCGTTTTCGGGAAAGACAGATGAAAATGTGAATACAAAAATTCCTGTAAGAGCAATTACCTTTTTACACAGAAGCGAAACAAATCAGTTAAAAAGATTATCACCAATGCAAGCGGTCAGTATGTTACTTGAACAGACGATTAATCCTGTTGATAGAACTCTGGCAGAGAAAATGCTTGATTTATCCGATTTGCTTCTTACAAAAATCCCTGTATTTTCTTTGGGATGTAATATGAATGACGATGCAGCGGTTGTTGCTTACGAGAATATAGAAAGGTTGATAAATAATGAAGATTAAAGATGGATTTATTTTAAAAAGTGTTGCAGGCAGCAAAATAGTCATTGCAACAGGTACTCAAAGATTGAATTTTAACGGAGTTATTACGTTCAACGAGGTGGGAGCTCAGGTGTTTAATATGCTTGACGGTACTAATTCACTTGATGATATTGTTAGCAAAATTGCAGCGGATTACAGTGTGGCATATGAAACTGTAAATGCAGATGTGACAAAACTTATTGAGAAAATGAAGACTCACGGTCTTATTGAGGAATAAAAGAGGGAAACAGATGAAAGATACTTCAGTTTTGAAGTGGATATACAGAAGCTGCGGTAAACGTAACAAAGAAACAGTGGCTCTGATATTACTCAATGCCTGGTCAGCATTATGCGTAACTATGTTTGCGATTCTTTCTAAAACAGTTATGGATTTTGCACAGGCAGGAGAGCAACGGGAACTTTTAAAAAATGTCATATTTCTGATGCTTTTAATAATATCCCAGATGGTTACCAGAGTATTATCTTCACTTGTGGAGGCGATAAGTCAGGGCAGAGCAGAAATTGATTTAAAATCCACGATATTTGCAAGTATAATTATGGGTGAATATGCGGAATCCGTTGAAAGGCACAGCGGCGACCTTATGTCAAGACTGACTGCGGATGTTCAGATTGTCAGTGAAAGTTATGTGCATATTCTTCCGGCGACAGTTTCTTATCTTGTTAGAATATTTACAGCTACAATAGCGCTTTATAATCTGGATAAGAAATTTGCATTGATATTCATATTATGCGGTTTGTTGTTTGTTATAATAGCTACGATTTCAAGAAAGTATCTTAAGACTTTGCATCGTAGGGTTCAGGAAAAAGATGCAAGAGTGCGTGCTTTTATGCAGGAAATGCTCGAAAATCTTTTTGCTGTAAAAGTTTTTGGAATTGAAGAAAAAGTGTTAAGGGTTTCCCTTAAACAACAGAAAAAATTCTATCGCGAAAAGGTGAAAAAGAAAAGCTTTTCCATTTTTGCAGGGATTGCATTTTCTATTGCTTTTGCGATTGGATTTTTAGCTGCTGTGGCATATGGCTCGTATGGAATATTAAAGGGAACAATGACTTTTGGTACGGTTGTTGCAATTATTCAGCTTGTCAATCAGTTGCAGACACCTGCCGTGGGAATTACAGGCATTATTCCGTCCTTTTTCGGCATGATAACATCAGCACAAAGACTTATTGAAATCGGCGGTTCAAAGGAAACTTTGGTTGATGACGCTGATATTTCATATGATGAATTTATAAAACTCAGGGTGGAAAAAGCTTCTTTTGGTTATGATGAAGAAAAAGTCATTACCGATGCAAACTTTACAGTTAATAAAGGTGAGTTTATAGGCATAAAAGGACCTTCCGGCTCAGGAAAATCAACTATTTTTAAACTTATTACAGGGCTTTATCCTACAGATGGTGGAAATGTTGTGATAGAGACAACTGACGGAGAAATGGACTGTAAATATACAAAAAAACTTTTCTCTTTTGTGCCTCAGGGTAATATGCTGTTCAGCGGAACGGTGAAAGAAAACGTAACTATGATTTGTCCGGATGCAACTGACGATGAGATTTATGAAGCTTTAAAAATTGCATCGGCAGAATTTGCCTACGAATTGGAAGGCGGATTAGACTTTATGCTTGGTGAAGCGGGAGCAGGTATTTCGCAAGGTCAGGCACAACGCCTTGCTATTGCGAGAGCGTTGCTCGGTAAAGGTAAAATCTTACTTATGGATGAATCCACAAGTGCATTGGATAGTGAGACAGAAAAGATTGTTGTAGAGAATCTTAAAAATCTCGATAACCTTACAGTGCTGTTTATTACACACAGAGAGTCTGTTTTGGAGCAATGTGACCGCACCGTAACGGCTTCTGACGGAAAAATTTGGGAAAGTTAATGTATTAGTGAAGTTTTTTATAAATTATCATTGCATATTGTAAAAAGCTTTGATATAATTAAATGAATTATAAAAAATTATAATTAGGAGTAAAGATATGGAGTACAATTCAAAAAATGCTCAGATTAATGAGGGCCTTGATTTACAAACCATAGGACAATATGCGGTTCGTCTTATTCAAAAATGGTGGATAATAGCATTAAGTGCTGTAATTTGTGCAAGTGTCGGATTTATTATTGCTAAAGCAACATATGTTCCGTCATATACAAGCACAATGCGTTTCGTTGTTGATAACAAGAGCGAAAACACAATGTCTGCGGGACAGAGTTCATCTGATATCAGTGCCGCAATCAGCCTCGCGAAAAACTACGAGAACATTATGACAGAAACAAATGCTCTTATGGAATTGGTTGCTGCAAACAGCGGTTATGAAGTTGACGGAAAGGCACTTACGGGTGCAGATATAAAGAGAATGATTAAGTCAACACTTGTTGAAGATACCGCGATTATCTCTATTTCTGTAACAAGTTCAAACCCTGATGTTTCTTATGCTGTTGCAACAAGTTATGTTAACAATTACAGTAAGATTACAGATAAAGCATATCAGAGCACAAGAGCAATTTTGATTGATGAACCCGTTAAGGCTGAAAAAGCAAACAGTAACAACACAACTCTTTTATATACTCTCTTAGGCTTTGTGTTCGGTGCAGGTGTTGTGGCATTGGCAATCTGCATGATTATCTTCATTAAAGATACTGTTAAACTTCCTGACGATATTACAAATAAGTTAAATCAAAAGATTATTGGTTCAATTGTTCACCTTAAAAAGTCAGATGAAACAAAGAGTCTTCTCATTACTGATAAAAAGACAGGATTTATGTTTATTGAGTCCTTTAAACTTATTCGTACAAAGCTTGAAAACATTGCAAAGCGTCATGATTACAAAGCATTTGTTTTCACATCAACTATGGAAAATGAAGGTAAAACAACGATTGCAACAAATACTGCCCTTGCTCTTGCAAAAACAGGAAAATCGGTTCTTTTAATTGATGCTGACCTTCGTAAGCCATCAGTTCATAAGGAACTTGGCATTTCTGCAGCAAACGATTTGGGCCTCCCAGGTGTTGTAAGAGGCGAGAGAACATTGAGTGATTCTATTAAATATTACGAAAAATTCAATCTCTTCCTCCTTGTTACAAGTCAGCCAATCGCAGAATCTGCTGAGCTTTTATCATCAGATGAAATGGCAGGTATTATGGATGCCATCAGAAATGAATTTGATTATATTATTATCGATACTCCACCAGCAGGTCTTGTTGCTGATGCAAGTATTATTGCACAGTACGCAGATGCTAATGTTATGATTGTTCGTAGAGACCGTTCATCAATGCGTAGAATCAGAAGAACAATTGATGATATGGTAGGTACAGGTAAAGAAATTGTCGGCTGTATCTATAATGATGCTGAAAGTGGTTCCGCTCTTGATTTTATTAAGAAGGGCAGAAAGAAAGGCAAGATGGGTTCCTATGGCT
>JAZNIQ010000108.1:0-5385 GCA_045577555.1 Candidatus Fimenecus sp. | reverse complement strand
GGTAAAATTGGTTGGCAAGGAGTAGGTCAAGCAAAAGCTGTTGTTTTCTTTTTAATTGTTGCAATAATTGCATTTATTCAACTAAAAATCACAGGAAGAAAAGAGGTAGAACACTAATGAATGATAAGAAAAAATTTTCTGACTTATTTTCATTCTCTTTTCTTTTGTTTTTGTCATTTATCTTTCTTTTTCCAATTTATCTGGTTATAGTCAACTCTTTTAAGTCAAAATTCAATATTATAAGCGAACCTTTTTCTTTCCCTGACGAGAACACTTTCGTTGGTATTGAAAACTATATAAGTGGTATTGAGTCATCAGGCATAATCGGTGCATTGTTTAGAACCTTAATTATAACTGTTTGTTCTGTTTTGGCAATTGTGGTTTTCACTTCTATGACAGCCTGGTATATAACAAGAGTTAAATCAAAGTTGAATAAAGCTATGTATTATTTATTTTTATTCAGTATGATTGTTCCATTTCAAATGGTTATGTTTACAATGACAGCTGTCAGTATTAAATTGGGATTTAATAGTGTTTTAGGTATTATTCCTGTATATTTGGGGTTTGGTTCAGGTTTATCCGTATTTATGTTTAGCGGTTTTGTAAAAGGTTTACCACGTGAAATTGAAGAAGCTGCAATGATTGATGGTTGTAATCCAATCAAAACTTTTTTTTATGTTGTTTTTCCTATATTAAAACCAACTGCAATTACTGTTGCAATTCTGAATGCAATGTGGATATGGAATGATTTCTTATTACCTTATCTTTTATTAGGTTCAAAGAATAAAACATTATCAGTTGCAATTCAGTTAACAATGCAAGGTGCGTATGGTGCAATTGATTGGGGTGGATTTATGGCGATGCTTGTTCTTGCTATAATTCCAATTGTTATTTTTTATTTATTATGTCAAAAATATATTATTAAAGGCGTTATTGATGGCGCCGTGAAAGGTTAAGGTGATTTTATGGCTTCCATTACGCTAAAAAATATAAAAAAAACTTATGAAGATGGAATAACTGTAATTGAAAATCTTAACCTTAAAATAAGAGATAAAGAATTTATTATTCTTGTAGGTCCTTCAGGATGCGGAAAATCAACAACATTAAGAATGATTGCAGGGTTGGAAGAAATAACAGATGGAGAATTATTGATTGGTGACAGAAAAGTGAATAATATTTCACCAAAAGATCGCGATATTGCAATGGTATTTCAAAGTTATGCTTTATATCCTCATATGTCTGTATATAAAAATATGGCATTTGGTTTAAAAAACCGAAAAGTACCAAAAGAAGAAATTGATAAAAAAGTTAAAGCTGCAGCAAAGATGCTGGATATTGAAGAATATTTAAACAGAAAACCGAGAGCGTTATCTGGTGGACAACGTCAACGTGTTGCATTAGGTCGTGCAATGGTACGTGAGCCAGCAGTGTTTTTACTTGATGAACCACTATCCAATCTTGATGCAAAACTCAGAACAGAAATGAGAAGCAGAATAACTATGCTTCATAAAAAACTTGAAACAACATTTGTATATGTAACTCATGACCAAACAGAAGCTATGACAATGGCAGACAGAATTGTTGTTATGAAAGACGGTGTTATACAGCAGTTTGATACACCACAAATGTTGTATAATCATCCACAAAATATGTTTGTAGCAGGATTTATCGGCTCTCCGCAGATGAACTTTATTGAATGCAAAATAAAGAAAAAGGATAATATTTTCTACGCTATTTTTGACTACTACAATATAAAATTACCATCAAGAATGAATGATTATTTGTTAATGTATGAAAATAAAAATGTTATTTTGGGAATAAGACCCGAAGATATATCTATTGCTGGAAAAAACATTAATGAAAATACAATTGATTTACAAGTAGATATAGCAGAAATGACGGGTGCAGATTACTATTTATATGGCGAACTAAATGGTAAAAAGATTATTGCAAACGTTGCATCAAATCAAAATATTGAAAGTGATAAAAAATATAAAATTAAATTAGATGTTGACAGAATTCATATCTTTGATAAAATCAATGAAAGACTTATATGTGATTGACATTTTGAATAAAAAATTATATATTTTTGTCAGGTGATTTTATGAGAACAAGCGGTGTATTAATGCACATATCTTCTTTGCCGGGTAAAACAGGTATAGGTACTTTAGGTAAAGAAGCATACAAATTTGTTGATTTTTTAACATTAAGTGGTCAGACCTATTGGCAGGTGTTGCCACTTTGTCCAACAGGTTATGGGGATTCTCCTTACCAATCTTTTTCAACTTTTGCAGGTAATCCATATTTTATTGATTTTGATCTTTTATGTAGTAACGGTTTGTTAAATAAAGAAGATTATTGTAATATAGATTGGGGTAATAATCCTGAAAAAGTTGATTATAATAAAGTTTCACGAAACAGATATTGTGTTTTAAAAATAGCTTATAAAAATTTTAAACCTGATGAAAAATACTATGATTTTTGTTCTGAAAATAAGTTTTGGCTTAATGACTATGCACTTTATATGTCATTAAAAGATATATATAAGGGTAAGCCTTGGAATGAATGGGATAAAAAAATTGTTTTAAGAGATAAAAAAACAATTTTAGATTTAATCGATTGTCAAAAAGATTCAATAGAGTTTTATAAAACAGTACAATTTTTCTTCTTTGAACAGTGGTTTAAACTAAAAAAATATGCAAATAAAAATGGAATAAAAATTATTGGAGATATTCCAATTTATGTAGCAGGCGATAGTGCAGACGTTTGGGCAAATCCCAAGCAATTTTTACTGGACGAAGAGTGTAAACCAATAGAGGTAGCCGGTTGTCCTCCAGATGCTTTTTCCAGTGACGGCCAGTTATGGGGAAATCCTTTATATAATTGGGGATATATGAAAAAAGATGGTTATTTATGGTGGAAAAAACGTATTGAACATCTTTGTAATATGTGTGATGTTATCCGTATTGACCATTTCAGAGGATTTGAGTCATTTTATTGTATTCCCGCTGATTCAAAAACTGCAAAAATAGGCGAATGGAAAAAAGGTCCCGGAATTGACTTTTTCCGTGAAATTGAACGTGATTTGGGCAAAAAAGAAATTATAGCCGAGGATTTAGGATATCTTACTCCAGCTGTTAAAAAAATGCTTAGACAAACAAAATATCCCGGGATGAAAGTTTTACAATTTGCTTTTGATACTGATGAAGAAAATGATTATCTTCTTCATAATTTTACTAAGAATTCAGTTGCTTATGCAGGCACACACGATAACGATACAGTCAACGGTTATATGACAAAAACAGCACCAATAAAAACTCGTAAAAGAGCAAGAGAATATTTAAGACTTACACGACGAGAAGGCTATAACTGGGGATTTATGAAAGCGGTTTGGTCAAGTAATTCAGATAGAGCTATTGTAACAATGCAGGACCTTTTAGGACTTAGCAATGAAGCAAGAATGAACTTTCCATCAACAGTTAAAGATAATTGGCAATGGCGTGCAAAACCTGATTATATTACAACCGAACTTGCTGAAAAACTTAGATATTATACTGATTTATATCAAAGAATACCTACAAAGAAAAGAGTAAAATAAATGTCACAAATTGTTAATGAAGCAATTATGCTTTCTAAAAATAAATATTTAAAAGATATTCAGGATTTGAGTTCATATGAATTGCACAATGTAATTTCAAGTGCTGTTATGTCATCAATTTCTGAAAACTGGAAAAATAGCCGCAATTCAAGAATTAAAAACAGAACGGCTTTTTATTTTTCTGCAGAATTCCTTGTTGGTCGTTCAATATATAACAATCTTGTTTCATTAGGTATTTATGATGAGATTGAAAATGAGTTAAATGATTACGGTGTGTCTTTGAAATCACTTGAGGATATAGAGGATGCTGCACTCGGTAATGGCGGTTTGGGTCGTCTTGCCGCTTGTTTTCTTGATAGTTCAGCAACACTTAATATTCCGCTTGATGGTTACGGAATTAGATATAAGTACGGTCTTTTTAAACAAGATATTGTTAATGGTTTTCAAACAGAAACTGCTGATGACTGGACAAGATGGGGAGACCCATGGTCACAAAGAATTGAAAATGATGCTGTAATTGTTGACTTTAAAGATATGTCTGTTAAGGCTATACCTTATGATATGCCTATTATTGGTTATGGTACAGATAATATAGGTACATTAAGATTATGGCAGAGCGAGTCGCTTATGCCATTTGATTTTGATTTGTTTAATTCACAAAAATACGATAAATCCGTTGCTTTAAAAAATAGGTCAGAAGATATTTCTCGTGTTCTTTATCCAAATGATGACAATAACGAGGGTAAGAAGTTGCGCCTTAAACAGCAGTATTTCTTTTCAAGCGCATCTTTGCAGGATATTATAAGAAAATATAAGAAACTGCACGGTAATGATTTTGCGAAATTTGCTGATTATATTACAATTCAGCTCAACGACACACATCCTGTTATTTCAATCCCCGAGCTTATAAGATTGCTCACAGAGAATGAGAAAGTAAAGTTTGATGATGCCTTTGAAATCACCAAAAATGTGTTCAATTATACAAACCATACAATTATGCAAGAGGCTCTTGAAAAGTGGGATTTAAAGCTTATTCGCGATACTATTCCACAGGTTCTTGACATAATTAAAAAGCTTGATAGAATGCTCCGAAAAGAGCTTAAAAATGCGAACGTTGATAAAGAAGTAGCGGAAACTATGTATATAATTCAGGACAAAAGAGTTCATATGGCATATATGGCGACATTCTGTTCGAAATATGTAAATGGTGTGGCAAAAATTCATACTGATATTCTTAAATCAGATGTTTTAAAAGATTGGTATGAGTTGTATCCTGAAAAGTTCCAAAACAAAACAAACGGTATCACTCAACGTCGTTGGTTGTTACTCTGCAACCGCGAATTGTCAGCACTTATTACCGAACTTTTATGCAGTGACGAATGGGTAACAGACCTTGACAAGCTCAAAGAACTTGAAAAGTACGCTGATGACGACAATATTCTCAAACGATTTATTTCAATAAAACAAACAAAGAAAAAACAGTTGGCAGAGTTTATTGAGCAACACGACGGTGTCAAAGTTGACCCCAACAGTATTTTCGACATTCAGATTAAAAGACTTCACGAGTATAAGCGTCAGTTCCTTAACGCACTTGCAATTCTTGAACTTTATTTTGAAATTAAAGAGGGTACGCTCACAGATTTTGTTCCTACAACCTTTATTTTTGGTGCAAAATCAGCACCGGGATATGCGCGAGCAAAGGGTATAATTAAGCTTATAAATGAAATTGCAAAACTTATTGAAAATGATAAAGAAGTTTCAAAGTATATCAAAGTTGTTTTTGTTAA
>JAZNIQ010000107.1:0-25981 GCA_045577555.1 Candidatus Fimenecus sp. | reverse complement strand
AGTTGCTGGGAGAGCGTTAAACCCAAGAACCTCAAGACGTTCAGCCCATTTATTATCGCCAGTAGCCTTAAAAATCTCTTCGTAAGAATACATCTGCTCAACAATTGCACAACATTCTGTTCCCTTTGTAGGGTCAAGTCCCGAAAGAACCTCATCACCAGTAAAGCCTTCAAATGCAGTACCGTTATATTTATCAAGAATTTCACGAAGTTTTTCAGCATTATCAGTATAAGCTTCACCCAACAAATCGTGAGAAACTGCTTCACTTTTAAGCATCATAGTCATATTAACTATATGTGTATTCAAGCGCCATACGTGACTTGGCTTCTTCCAATTTTCTGTTGTTGTGTTATAGTCAAAGCCTTGTTCTTTGATGATTTTTGCAAGGTCGCAAATCCAATCTTCGTGGTATTTTTCATACAAGAAATTGAGTGAAATAAAAGCTTCAAACCATCTGTATTTCGCCCATTGAAACAGTTTGCTTTCACCACTTTTAAGCATTTCATAATAGTTTTTAAGCACTTTATAAATCACTTCAGGGATTCTCTCGTCACCTGAACAATCATAATAAACTTTAAGAGTTTTACAAATAAGTTGTACTGCCCACGTATCATATTTTGCTCTTTTTTCTTTTTTACAAGGGCAAATCCAACCATCATCTTCTTGTGCTGAAAGAATCGCATCAATATATTTCTTTACAGTTGCAATCATTTCTTCGTTTTCAAGAAGATATGCAAGAGGAATAAAACCATCGAGCCAATAGGGCACTCTTTCCCAACCTTCACGGTTTCCGCCAATCCAAGCACTGTCGCGGATATCGGGCCATATTTTGTGTAAATTACCACTTAATCCTTCTGCCTGAATCTGGAGTTGACGCTTGAGCCAACCCTCAGGTTTTAGTTCTTTTGATGTATAAAAGTTCCATTTATTCATATGTAAAATCACCTCAAGCAACTGTTTTATTTTCCTCTGTGTCAAAGCCTTTTTTTATAAGGAAATATAAAGGAATCAACGCAAATATGCATACTATACCTGCCCACAAGAACATATTTTTTGCTGGAACTATTACAGATGCTCCCACTTCGTTTATGATAGTTTGTGCGGCGTGCTGACATGCCATATCTCCAATAACAGGACCAATAACCATAGGAATAAGAACTACAAATATCATACGGATACCTTGGAAAAGTCCTGCCTTACCTTCAGGAATAAAGTCCTTGACTGCAGCACCGAACAAAATATTAACAAGAGCATTACCAAGAACAACAGGCAATATGCTTACAAGAATAACGTAAATACTCGTGCTTGTTGAGAGTAATAAAAAACCTAACGTCATTACAATAACACCAATTACAAGGCAAATGCCTTTTTTCTCTGTTGAAAGTTTAAGAAGTGTCACAATACAAGCAAGAAGAAGTATAACAACAACCACAGCAGTTATTATAACAGGTGCTTTCAAAAGATTATTCACTCCGCCATTGTCAGGAATAACCACATATTGAATATATGTAAGAAGATATGGGTAGAAAACCTGAAAAGAAATGATAGCAAAGCAGAATGATGCTAAAGAAAGATAAAGTCTTGCATTTGCTTTTATAACAGAAGGTCTGAAGCCATAGAAAAGGTCAGCCCAATAATTAGTTGATGAGTTTTCACTCTGTATGGTGCGAGGTGGGTCTTTAATAAGAAACAGACCTAACACACCGCACAAAGACACAACAAGACCTAATACTATAAAGAAAAGTTTATAGGTGATAGTACCTGCCTGGGCGAAGCTGCCTACACCCGTCACCGCAAATGAAGATATAGTGCCCACAACGGATAATACTGTCTCAACAATCGGTCTTTGACGAGGTACAGTAACATCGGTTACCCATGCCTGAAATGCCGCATCATTACTTGTTGAGCCCATAAATGTCATGACAATGTCCATAAGAATAACAAACCACACCGTACAACCAAGAATCTTTGCTTCGTCAGTAAGATTAAAGAGATTTGCCACATTGTCTTTTGTAATGAAACCGAACATTGCTGTAACTATACCCCAAAGAATATAGCCTATTGATATAAACATCTTACGATTTTTCAACCTGTCACTGAGTGCACCCATTATAAATGTAGTAAGCACTGCCGCAATAGCGGAGAGAGCTACCATTCGAGCTACTGCTGTGGTTGCCTCCATTGAGCCTCTTATAGCCGACTGTGATACGTCCGCGTATATTTCATTGGTAATAAAGGTATTGAAATACATGTTTTCAGTATTCCAAGCTATGCCACCCATAAAGCAAAATAAAATGATTATAAACCAATTCTTTTTGCTTAATTTTTCTTTAATCATAATTTTCCCATTCCTTTTCGCTCAAATTCATATAACGAGTGTTGACAGCAAATTTTGTCTAAAAAGGTGTATATCAATACATCTTTTCCAATAGTATAACACAAGAAGAACAACCTTTTCAACATCATAAAACGCAAAAAATCCGAGACCTTAAGGCCCCGGATTTTTGATGAACATATTCAGTTTAAAAAACTTTTATTGTTAAATGAATATTAATACTTCTTTGAAAGAAGTTTTTCAGCTTCGTCCTTAGTAATTTTGCCTACATTGCAATCCGCCATTACCTGCACATCCTTGTCGTTGAGTTTATAGAAACTCCAGATAACCAAGGCGATAACAAGACCGATGATAGGAACAATGTTATATGTGAACCAAAGACCGTCGAGAGCTTCACTAGTTTGCTGAGCAATAGCGTTAATAGCTTCAAGGTCTGCAAAACTGCTGACTTCCTGCACAACACCATTTATTTCAAACTCTGTTTTGAAGCCAAACCAACCAAGAAGTGCAAGACCCATTGATCCTGAAATAGCGGCTGCAAGTTTAACGGCAAAGGTTTGGATAGCAAATGTGATACCTTTTGCTTCTGTACCTGTAGTGTACTGACCATATTCTGCACAGTCTGGTGTAAAAGTAAAGGAAAGAACACCAATAATGCCCAAAGGAATTGAACGAAGCATATATGTGATAACAAAGAGGATGAAACTGCTTCTTGTAGGAAGAATAAGGAATGAAAGAATAATGGTTGCAAGTGCGCTGATTTTGAAGAGCTTTGTCTTGTCCATTTTTCTGATAATCTTAGGTACAAGAAGAGCCATAATGAGCTGAGGTAACGCCGCAACAGTACCTGTAATAAGAGAAGCAAGAGAATTTTCATAAATGTAGTAGGCTGTAATCATATGTAAGGCATTGTATGTCTGAGCGCCTGAATAGAAAATATAGCCGAGATAATAGATAAGAAGATATTTGTTGCTGAAAACATATTTGAGCATTCTTCTTACGGTAAACTGTTCCTCGTCAGTAGTTTTGTTTCTTTCCTGACAGTGTTTGCAGATTGGTAACATAGTTGCCATAGCCACAACAGCAACAATAATAGAAACAGGACCATAGCCCAAGCCGATAAACTCACTGATAAGAACGCTTACAAGAACAGTAGTAAGAGCTGTACCTACACCTGCAGTAATACCTTTAAGAGAAAGGATTGTGTTTCTTTCTTCGACATTGCTTGTCATTGCAGTGATAATACCGAAAGCAGGCACATCACAAAGTGTGTATGCAGTATCCCAGATAATGTAAGCCAACGCGAACCAGATAAGTTTAACTGTTTCACTTGCTGCAGTTGGAATAACAAAAATTGCAATAGTTGCAGCAGGAGTAAGAGCACAGGCAATTTTCAGCCATGGGATATATTTTTGATTACTCTTAAATTTTATCTTGTCAAAAATTACACCGAAGATAGCATCGTTAACAGCGTCCCATACCTTTACTGCAAGCATAACTGCTGCAGATTTTACGGGGTCAACACCGATAAGAAGAAGGAATGTGGTAAGATAACTGGCTATCATACTGTAAATCATATTTTGTCCAAAGAAATATGTATAATAGCTTTTTCTTTCGGTTTTTGTTGTCTGCCACAGAGGATTCTGAGGCTTGGTCTGTGTCTTATTCATAAAAATTTTCTCCTTTTATATACTTCGCTGAATAGTATAACATAAACAAAAACAGATTTCAACAATTCGCAGTATAAGAACCATTGATAAAAAGTAGATTAATAAAATACTCCGGGTAAAGTTTTTAATCTCTACCCGGAGTATATCAATCACAGAAACGTATATTGATTCAGTTTATTATTATCTTACCAGTACTGTTTCCGGCAGCATCAACAGTTTCAATGGTATATATACTGTTTATGTTTGCATTTTCATCTATAAAATAATTTTCTTCAGTTCCGTAATATTTATCAATTCTTGCAAGGAATTTGCCATCCTTTTCAAGTCGGTAATAAGCAATACCGATGTTGTCCGCGGCTTCATCCCATGAAAGTTCAACACCGTTTTCGCTCTGTATTTTCTTTGCACTTTTTGGAGCTTCCGGCACTTCCTTTTCAAGCACATAACCATTTTCTATATAATCATAGTATGTATTGATAAATGCAGGATTTACATTTGAGGGACTGTAATAATGATTGTATGAGAACGTGATAATATTTTCTGCATATCTTGAAGCAATTTCCATTTGACGTACAAAGCGGTCAAGAGTTGCAGTTACGTTGGATTTGTGCTCCGTAATTTTCGGAGAAAGAATTCCGCCAAGTGTTTCGCTTGCAATTGCACCGTCAAAGTTTTCACAGTTGGCCCAAAGCTTTACATCAGCCTTACAGGTATCAATTGCAGCTTTGTAAATCTTCCAGGTCATTTCAAGGCTCTTTTCTCTTGTCCATTTTGCGCCGACTGCATCCTGAGGAGCAAAAATGTCGCCGTCACGGAAATTAACTTTGTTAAAAAATCTTACATAATTACAAAGGGTGACTATGGGGTCGGCTGAAATATATTCTGAATAAAAAGGACTCATAAGAAGGGGTTTTGTTGCGTCAACCTCATTAATTCTGTCTATTATATGGTTTATTCCTTTTATGATTCCGTCAAGAGAAAGCTGACAAAGAAGGCCGTTGCTGATTTCGGGAGTATAATACCAACCGTAAAGGCTATCCTTATACTTTTCACCATACTTATTGTAGATATCCTCTATCATATCGCCGGCAACACGGCAAACATTCTGATATAGTGAGCCGATGCCTGCCTCATTCCAGAAATCATCAAACATTGAAAGACCCACAAAAACCTTGATTCCTGCATTTTGACAATGCTTCAGCGCAGGTTCAAGGCAATCTCCCATAAATGTTGCATCTTTAAGAGATTCAACATCAGTGTCATAATAAACACGCCACTGACCACCGTCTTTTTCATAACTCTTATCTGCAAGCGACTGAAGAATAAGATATTCCACACCTGCTTTTTTCATGTTTTCGGTTTCTTCTGCCCATCTTTCATCATCCCATGCACAGGTCATCCAGGACTGAATGAAGGTTCCTGTAAATTCGGGCTTGCACTTTTGTTCCTCAGGATGATTTCCAAAAGGAAGCATCAACATAACGAAAGCAGTAATCGCAGAAATCATTTTGGTGAATGTAAACATAGTTTTATTCCTCCTTCTTACTTTTTCATTATATCATAAATATTTTAACACTTCAAGGAATAGCGGGTACAAGCTGAAAGTTGACTTTGAACAGTTTATGGTGTGGTTGGATGAAAAGATAAAAAATAATTACTCAGTATGCTGTTGATTTTATTAAATGATATTTTATTCGCCATAAAACTATACGGAGAATAAAACTGAATTTGCCGTCTTAGAATCTTTTCCAGAAATCCACACCCCAAGGATGCGATTGCTCTTCCCATTCGTCACGGTATTTGAGAAGTTTGTTACGCATTTCATTTATCTTGTCTTTATAGTTTTCATCTTCGGCAAGGTTTTTTGTTTCCCACGGGTCATTCTTAATATCATAAAGGAATGTCCATTTATCATTCTCGTTGTCACCGTTACGATATTCAATCAGCTTGTAGTTATCATCCTTAACACCACGGACAAATTGGTCAAAAATCAGATAAAGCTCATCACGGAACCCTTCTCCGTGCTCACCATCAAGAAGCTTCGCAAAGCTTTTTCCATCAACGGAAGACGGAATTTCTAAACCTACTTTTTCACAAAGTGTGGGGAAAATATCGTAAAGATAAACATAAGCATCATTCCGCTTGTTTTCTGCGATTCCGGGACCGGCCATAATGAGAGGAATACGAACGCCGTGTTCGTATATATCTTCTTTTCCAAGCCATCCGTGTTGCCCCACAGCAAGTCCGTTATCACCCGTAAAGACTATAATTGTATTATTTTCTTCACCCGAGTTGTGAAGTGCCTCAAGAAGTCTGCCGATTTCATAATCAAGATGAGTTATCATTGCAAAATATTCTGCAATATGGCGTCTGATTTCTTTTTCATCACGGGGATATGCAGCAAGACTTTCATCACGGTGCACCATAAGAGGATAATTTGTATCAATAATTTCCTGAAAATTAGGCGGCAGAGTGATTTTTTCCGGGTCATACATCTCACGGAAATTATCGGGCATTGTTCTTGGGTCATGGGGTGCAAGATATGCAAGATACATAAAAAATGGCTTTTCTTTGTTTGCATTTTTTTGAAGCAGTTGAATTGCAGAATCTGTAAGCAGAGTGCTTGAATGTTTTCCCGGGTCAAACTCGTCACAATGCTGTTTCTGAGGGTGATTGTCATTATAGAAATCCACAACAAAGTTGATTACATTGTCATACTTTCCCGTGGGGTCAAATCGGCAGGTAGGTACATTCCAATGGTCCCACATCCCACCGAAGAAAATCTTTGCACCTTGAGTAAAGCTTCTGGCATAAGCGGGACATCCGTTGTGCCACTTACCAAGACCTATTGTTTCATATCCGTTGTTTTTGAAGGTTTCAACAACAGTCTTGTGTTCCTCGGGAATGTTGCCTCCAAGTTCTTGAAGATGAAAAGGGTTTCTGCCTGACAAAATCATTGCTCGGCTGGGCATACACACAGCACCACAGGTACCACCTGCAATATGCGCACGGACAAAAGATGTGCCACGCGAAGTGAGCTTGTCAAGATTTGGTGTAATGATTTCGTTGTTACCGAGAGCGTGAATCGTATCAAAACGTTGGTCATCGGTTACAATAAATAAAACATTTGGCTTTTTTGCCATATAGAATCACCTGACTTACAGAACGATTTTATTTTTTGATTATACCACATGCACATCATAAATTTCAATAAACTTAGAGTGATACTATAATAAAAAAACCACTCAAAAGTGGACAAAAAAATAATTACTCAGTATGCTGTGGTGGAGACGGAGAGGATCGAACTCTTGACCTCTTGAATGCCATTCAAGCGCTCTCCCAGCTGAGCTACGCCCCCGTGTTTGAAGTAATAAGCAAGAAGTAATAGTGAAGAAGTTAGCATACTGAGTAATTTATTTATTAAGTTTTTGTGATATGCGTTTCTGAGTGCTTTGGGCCCCAAGTGGGTTACACCCACTGATGTGGATTTATTGTATCATAATTAATGATATTTTTCAATTCTTTTGTTTTGTAGGTTATTTCCAACATTTTTCATTTTTCTTTGTTATATATGCCTATTTTAGTTATACCTTATAGAAAAAAGTCTTTTAATGTGGTAGAATAATGGCAATAAATTTTGAAAAGGTGATTTTTTTGGAATTTTTAACCAAAGAATATTCTTTTGAATCTGCTTCAGGCTTGTGTGAAATATATGCCCAGAGTGCCGCTCCCATTGATTATGGCTCAATTAAGGGTGTTGTGCAAATTTCTCACGGAATGGCAGAATATTCCAATCGTTATGCACGCTTTGCACTTGAACTCTGCAAGGCAGGTTATGCTGTTTTTGTTAGTGACCATGTGGGACATGGCTCCTCAATAAACGATAGGGAAATGTTGGGTTATTTCGGTGAGGATGGAGAAGAAACCTTTGTTGAAGATTTAAAGACTTTGTCCGATATTGCAAAAAGCGAGTATCCGAATTTACCGTTTTTTATGCTTGGTCACGGTATGGGCAGTCTGATTGCAAGAAAATATACAGCAAAATATGGCTATCTCCTGGATGGTGTGATTTATAGCGGTACGAGTGGCGAAAATCTTATGCTTGGCATAGGGCTTCACCTTGCTAACACACTTATTAAGCAAAACGGACCTATGCATCGCTCGGATGTGCTTGATACAATGGCTTTTGGTGCATATAACAGAAAAACCAAAAAACGTACGGACTGTGATTGGGTATCAAGAGATGAGGAAGAAGTAGATAAGTTTATTTCTGATGAATTGTGCGGATATAAATATACTGTAAGCGGTATGAAGGCTCTGTTTATGACTTTAAAACAGGTTTCTTCCCGTAGATGGTATAATACAATTCCCTTGAGCATGCCAATTTTTCTGATTGCAGGTTCAATGGACCCTGTGGGTGATTACGGAAAAGGCGTTAATGAGGTTTACAAAACGCTTAAAAAGACAGGACATAAAAATGTCACTATGAAGATTTACAAGGATGCCCGTCACGAGATTTTGAATGAGACAAACCGTGCGGAAGTCTTTGCCGATGTTATAGACTGGCTTAATGCGGAAACAGAAAAACACAAACAACAAGCCACCACAAGTGCCGTTGTTGAATCCATCGACGAGCCTCCATTCCCGCTTGATTTTGTTGAACAAGAAGATAAAACGTAATATAAAAACAAACCGTAGGTTTTCCTACGGTTTATTTTTATATGTTTTTAAGTCTTTCATATTCCTCATCGGTAATCTCAATTACACCGCCGTGCTTAAACCCGTATGGAAAAGAAACAAGCTCGGGACATCGGGTGAAATCTGTGTTGCCGGGTTTTGATGAAATAAATGGGACATAACCCATTTTCTCTTTTTCACAACCAAAGAAATCAAGCATCAGGCACCATCTGCCGTCAGGCAAGGTATAAACTGTCGGCGCTTCATATGAGCCTGGTTTTTCAAGACCATTCATATATTCTTCTAATTTTTCGTCGTGTTCAAAAGGTCCGTAAAGATTTTTTGAGGTGGCATGCATATTCATTGAGGGATTATGTGCATTTTTATAGAAAAGATGGTATGTGTCGTCAACCTTTTGAATATGAGTGTCAAGAATTTCGTTATCTTTTGTGAAATAGAGTTTCGGCTCTGAAAATGTTTCAAAATCCTTTGTCACAGAGCAATAAATCGACATATGTTTATAGTCGTCTTCTGCAATTGTTGAGCCCCAATGAATAAGATATTCATCGTTGATTTCATCATAGAAAATTTCAGGTGCCCACATACAGCCAAAATCATCGCGACCAAAATAAACAAGTTTTTCTTCGCTGAAATTCACAAGGTCATCTGTTTTCCATATGCGCAGACACTTACTCCCAGTTCTGTTAATGTTTGACCAATCAAGCTGTAGATTTTCATCATAACGATTTGCAACACACAAATCTGTTGTAAGAATTACAAAACTACCTGTTTTAAGTCGGATAATCTCAATATCACGGCAACCCTTTTCACCTAATTCTGCGGTGAGGATGGGGTTTCCGTTGTTAACTTGTTCCCAGTTAAGTCCGTCACGGCTTATGCCGAAATAAACCTGTTCACCGTCGGGAGTAATTTTTTCCTTAAAATGTGTGAATAAATATGCCATATTTCCCTCCAAGGATTTATTTGATTTTTACATATAAAATCCTATCATAAAAAGTCTTTTTAGTAAACAAAAAAAGAAAGATTATGGACATTTTTGTAGTAATATGTTAATATTCTCGTTGGTGATGTTTATGTGGAAAAGAAAACCAAATCCGGAAAAGAAAGTGACAGCGGAAAACTATGTAGGTTATACGGCTATTGAAATTGCAAATAATTCCGCTTTTTGTATAATGAGTTCATATCTGGCAATTTACTGTTCAGATATACTTAAAATGCCGGGTGCAGTTATAAGTGCAATTATGATTGTTGCAAAAATATGGGACTGTGTGGCTGACCCGATTATAGGTTCAATTGTTCAAAGAAGACAAATCGGCAAAAAAGGTAAATACAGACCGCTTTTCCGTTTGGCAGGTTATCCTTTGGCACTGGTTATGGTACTTATTTTTGTAAAAGTATCGGATAATTTAACTTTTAATACATTCTGGGTAGCACTTTTGTATGTCCTTTACGGTACTCTTTATACATTTGTTTCGGTGCCCTATGGCTCGCTTGCTAATATTATGACACAAAGGGAAGAGGAGAGAGGTTCGCTGTCGGTTTGCCGTTCAATTGGTGGTGGTATAGGTATTTATCCTACATTATTTTTCCCTGTGTTTGTTATGACTGCAGGTGCTGATCAGAATCAGATGAATGCGGAATATATGGCAATCGGTATGGCAATCGTAGGTTTCCTTATGTTTCTGTCATATACAGGCGGATATAATTCATTTACTGAAGAACCGGGTTATGAAAGAGATATGAATCTCGATTCAGCTCATCAAAAAACATCTCTTATCGGCACATTTAAGCGAATTATCAAAAATAAAGCATTTGTTATTATGTGTTGCCTGACTTGCTTACTACTTGCAACGCAGATGTACACAAATACGGTTACCATTTACATTTTTAAAGACTATTTTCAGAATAGTGCATTGAACACAATATATACATTGGCAACTTATTTGCCTATGATTATATTTATTCCTTTTTCAAATAAACTTATCACTAAGTTTGGTAAAAAGGAAACAAGTTTAGTTGGCTTATCGGTTGCAACTGTATCAGCGTTGTTGATGTTTGTACTTCCTATCGGTAAGGATGATGCCTGGTTATTTATTGTACTGTCTATTTTGAACAGCTTGGGTGTTGGTTTTACATCACTTCAGACATGGTCATTTGCGGCGGATATAATTGATCACGATGAGTGGGTAACAGGTGTTCGTGAAGAAGCTGCCGATTTCGCTTTCTTTACATTTATGAGAAAAATCGGACAGGCAATTGCTTCGCTTGCTCCTTGGGCAGTAAGTCTTGTTGGCTATGACAGTCAAAAGGTAGATTCCGGAATAAGTCAGAGTGAGTCTGTTCTTAACGGTATGTATGACATCGCAACATTGATACCATTTATTCTGCGTATAATAGTTTTAGTACTAATGGTGGTATACCCTCTGAACAAAAAAACAACGCAAAAGATGCATAAAGAACTTGAAGAAAGAAGAAAAAATTGCAAAGCATAAAACAGAGGCTGTCTTACTAATAAAGACAGCCTCTAAATTTTTAATTATATTTCAAGTGTAGCAAGTCCGCCTTCAGATGTTTCTCTGTATTCAGCGGCAATATCCATGCCTGTTTTTCTCATAGTTTCAATTACATTGTCAAGGGAAATTTTTCTTGTTTCACTTAAAAAGCTTGCAAGGTTAACTGCGTTGATTGCACGCATTGCTGCAACTGCATTTCTCTCAATACAAGGAATTTGAACAAGACCGCAGATAGGGTCGCAGGTAAGACCTAAATGATGTTCAATGGCGATTTCAGCAGCATACTCAATCTTGCCTCTTTTAAGCCCGAAAAGTTCACCAAGAGCGGCAGAAGCCATAGCGCAGGCCGTACCTACCTCTGCCTGACAACCACATTCCGCACCAGAAATAGATGCGTTTGTTTTAATAAGGTTGCCTATGAGCCCGCCTGTTGCAAGAGCTTGTAAAATTTGGCGGTCAGTAAATCCGTGTTTTAATTGCATATAGTAAAGCACGGCGGGTAAAACACCGGATGCACCACAGGTAGGCGCTGTAACAATTCTGCCACCTGAAGCATTCTGTTCACTTACAGCAAAAGCGTATGAACAAACCTCACGATTTTCTCTTGTTTCCGCACTTTCTCCGATGTGTTCCATATTATAAAGATATTTTGCTTTTTTCTGTACTTCAAGACCGCCCGGAAGAATACCCTCATCCTCAACGCCTCTTTCAATAGCGTCTTTCATTGTTTTCCAGACCTGTGCAAGATGCTCCCAGATGTATTCACCTTCAACCTCGTCAACATATTGCCAAAGTCGATATTTTTTCTCCTTGCAATAAGTCTTGATATCTTTGAAAGTATATAAATCATATACTATTGGTTCTTTTGCAGAGGAACTGCCCTCAAATTCAATTCTGCCTCCACCAACGCTGAAAACTCTAATAAAATCTGTTTGTTTGCCATTTTTATAAGCAAACAAATCCATAGTGTTGGGGTGTTCAATATCTGTTTTAAGGTAATCAAATTCCACATGACAGGGAACGGGGGATAAAGTGCTTTCAATAACAGAATCCGTACAGTGACCCTTACCTGTTTTAGCAAGTGAACCATAAAGAATTGCTTTGAATTCATCAGCATCGGGATTCTTTTTTTTAAAAATGACACAAGCCTTTTCAGGTCCCATTGTATGGGAACTTGATGGTCCACGACCAATACGATAAAGCTGATTTAATGACTCCATACCGTGCATTTTTTCTTTTTCTCTATTGACCTGTTCTGCATCAAAGAAAACATCCATAGAAACACCGAAAAGTTTTGCCATTTTATAAAAACTTTCAGCAGACGGAACACTTTCGCCTTTTTCCCAAAGAGAAATAGTTTGTTCGTCCGCATTCACTCTGTCAGCAAGACCGGATTGTGACATACCGGACTTTTCACGAAGTTCAGTTATTTTTTTTGAATAAATGTCGTTTAACATAATTTCACCTTAACTACAACCTTTTTACAGGTCATAGACTTATTGTTTGTTGCCACACCGGGGCAATGCAAATCATTTGGATAAAGCACCATAAAACTGTTTTTGAAAAGTGTCAATGGCTCAGTTTTACATTCATAAAACCATACATCATTTTCAGGTTTTGCTTCTGTTTCTTTCTTTTCGCAACAAAATGGTGCAATACCTATGATTTCTTCACCATCCACCATAAATTGAATATCGATATATTTCTTATGTGCTTCGGATATGGTTTTGTCAGGGTCTGTGTCATAATTTTGCACCATATAAAAAATATTGTCACCGTCAAGCTCATATCTGCCCAACCCCATTTGTGAAAAATCAGTTTCAGAAAGGAATTTAAGTGCAGTATAAACTCTGCCAAGACCCTCATAGTTCTTTACATTATCTAAAGTGTCAAAAATCATATTATTTCACCTCAGTATTGCGAAATTATTTTTCCATAAATTCAATAAACTTATCAGCTAATACACTTCTTGAATATGTTTCACTGATTTTATCGTAATTTGTTTTTAACTGTTCTTCAGTAACACGTGGGAAGTTGCGAATTTTTTCAACTAAGTCCTCATAGGAAGTGTAAATGCAACCGTCAATACCTTTAAGCACTTCACGTGAAGCAATATTATCAGCACAATAAAGCATTTTGCCGTTTAAAATTGCTTCAATATAAGGCATTCCAAAGGAGTGGTTAAGTGTAAAATCAACAACTGCATCATATTTTTGCATTTCTATTTTCGGATTATTTGTTTCACCACAATATTTGATATAGTCTTCTAATTCATTGTCATAGATTGCATTTAAAAACTCGTTAAGATAACCGCCGTTGCCGTAAACGCTTATTGTAATTCCCTCAATATTGTGTTTTTTGAGGTGGTCTGCAAAGCCTAAAAGATTATCAAGGTCAGATTTTCTTTCGGGACTTATACGGACAAGATACATTCCGTTAAAGTCGTTTTTTTCGCTATTTTCTTCAACTGTGATTTCATCGCGTTCAACACTACGGCTGATTTCAAGTGCGTTGCCTAAAACAAGGCTATCTTCATAATTATCGTAGTTCAAATCACGCTTATATGCCTGTTTGCTTTCTTCAGTAACAAATACAACCTTGCCAAGTTTCTCTTTTGAGATTCGTTTGAATGCTTCAGGATAAAGGTCGCAAACAACACTTGATGCACAGTGGAAAAAATAAATTTTGTTTTCAATATGGTCGGACAAATTGCCGTTCATATAAAGATGCATTGACTCTCGGGTTGAAACAAGAGTTTTGCTTTTTAAGTTTTTCAACATACTTTCAAGTGCAAGGTTGGAATACGGTCTTAAATATTTTTTAGAACAATCGTAATTCAGATTTCCGTAAAGGCAATTCCACTTTGGAATCGTTCTTTTGAGAAGTTCGGTTTTTGTACGACCACCATCAATATAGAGGGGAGTGAGTTGCAAACCATAGGGCATTTTGTCAAACTTTTTAAAACCTTTTAAGGATATGAGTTGCACAAGATAGTTTTTTTCAAGTAATGCCTCTGCAAGAGAACGGGTTGCAAATACAGTTCCGCCGATTCCGTAAAAATTGTATCCAAGGAATGTTATTTTGTTGCGCTGAATTTCTGCAAACTCATCATACATACGGTCAATGTGACCGCCATTGATGATGTAATTGTAATCGATTTTTTCGGGCAGTCTTGAACGGAAAAATTCATTGATGGTGTATGTTTCATTCACCAGGGTATCTATTAACTGACCCGATTTTGAAAGAGAAACAGATTTGAGTTCATCAATTGTGCAGTACAAACCTCTGCCTGCAAGATATGTTTCCAAATCAGGCTGATAAAGTATAACAGGTTTTCCAAGAGCCGTGAAATCAAAACCTACAGAAGAATAGTCGGTTATAAGCACATCATTTTTTGCTAATTCATCCAATACGTCCGCATTTTTTGCGTGGACAAAACGGATTCTATCTGTTTTAATGTTTTCTTTAAAATATGCAATTTTTTCTTCGTCAAAAAACTGATGAAGACAAATGGTAAATGTTGACGAAGTTTTTTCGAGATAAACAGCCAATTTTTCGTTGCCCAATATCTTTTTCATCTGTAAAAGAAGAATCTCTGTTTTATAGTTTTTGCCAAAATACTCACGCCATGTAGGGAACCAAAGAATTTTTTTGCCTTCTTTTTTCTGAGAAGCATATTCAAGATTTCTTTTAACTAACTCCTGATATCTTGGCGGATAAATTCCGTAATACAACTGATAATCTCTGAAATTGTTTTGTTCTTTAAATGTATCTTTTATGTTCTTATTATAATAAATAAAGCGGAACATATTGTTGTTATATGCGTCGCCATTGTACCCGATTGCTTTTATGCCAAGAGTACCATGCTGAAGATATATCAAAGGCTTTGTAATAAGGAAACGTAGATTTTTCCAAAGCAGTTTATCGGGCAGAATATCCTTGTAACTCAAAGAAACATAAAACATATCTGCTTTGTAATAAATTTCAAAATGCTTTGCACTGTTTTTCCAAATAACATAACTTTTTTCTTCACTTGAAAGAGTGCTATAAACTTTTTCATTGTTATAATTTTTTGACATAACAAAATATTTGTCAATATCATCTTTTTTCAATAAAGATTGTTTCCAAAAGTAAAAAGAGTTATTGTTAGCAGTGCTGCCTAAATTTTCTCCAAAAAGCCAAATGAAATTTTTTTTCATTATAAAGGACCTCACTATTTTTCAAAAGCAGATTTATCGGGAAGAGTTTTCTGAAAAGCGTCAATTACCGCTTGCTTTTTCTCCTCAAAGTTTTCTGTGTTAACTGTGTCGTTAATGCAAATCATAGCATGTGTTTTTGCAACAATTTCGTCACAAAGGGGTTTAATCATCTCGTTGTCGATGTGGTAACATTGAGTAAAACGAGCATCTCTGACGGCAAAATTACCCTCCGCCAACTGCCAGTATTTCATAACCCATTGGTTAACATCGCCTTTTTTGCGAAATTTATTTCGGCATGTTTCATCAAGGGCTTTATATGCCTTATCCCAAACGGTGTCAAAAGTTGATTTTAAAAAGCAGGACGGTGTGTGATGACAGAACATTCCCGGAAACCATGGCCATGGCATAAGGAGAGCAGTTCGCATAACGTTTTTGAGGCCGTTTTTAGGGTTAAACCACTTTTTCCAGTCTTTTTTCATGCATTGCATTTTGTTGAAATTATCATTAATAACTTCAATATCTGCACCATGGAAATGCCCTGCACTGTCGTCTGCAAAGTAAATACAGTGAACTGCAGCTGTATCGCAGGGGAGTCCGTTTGCAAAAAAATCTTCTGGCTTTACAGGTGCATTTAAGAACATATCGTCGTTAAAATATACAAACTGTTCACTCAAACCGTCAATCCTGTGAAGATTAAGTTCTATTGTGTGTGAACTGAATGTGGGAAGATACTCCCGTGGGATATAGTCCTTATGATTAACTATATTGAGTTTAGGGTTAGTTGTATCCAACCACGACGGCAAATGCCCCCAGGTAACAAAATGGATTTTATTGACCCAAGGAGCATACTTTTCTACGCCTCTGAACCAATACTGCAAATTATCCCAGTCCCTGAAACGAACATCGCTATTTGCATTTGTAATTACAGAACCATCATATTGTGATTTTTCTTTTCGCCATTCGGGGTCGTTTCCGTCAACCCAGATTATAACAAAGTCAATAGGCTTGTTGTTAAAATTATTCATGGAAAAAACTCCGTTTTATTTCATAAATTCGTCGTATTTAGGCAGAACTTCTGCTGTTGTACCAATCATTTTCATATTTCCTTCATGAATCCACAATACATTATCACAAAGGTTTTTGATGGTTTCTGAATTGTGAGAAACTATAATAACAGTTCTGTCCTCTTTGGAAATAAGCTCTTTCATTTTTGCATAACTCTTTTTCTTGAACTTAGCATCACCGACACTTAAAACTTCGTCAATCAGCATAATGTCAGTTTCAAGAATTGCGGTAATGGAAAAAGCAAGTTTTGAGTACATACCGCTTGAATATGATTTAACAGGGCGGTCAATAAAGTCGCCCAACTCAGAAAATTCGATAATTTCATCAATCTTTTCGTTGATGAGTTCGCGTGAAAAACCTAAAAGCATACCTGAAAGGTAAATGTTTTCTCTGCCTGTGAGAGAATTCTGAAAACCAACGCCAATGGAAAGAAGAGAGATAGAGTTGCCGTGCAAATCAATTTCACCTTCGTCAGGAGAAAATATACCCGCAATAGCACGGAGAAGTGTTGACTTACCACTGCCGTTTTTACCGACAATACCTAAAATTTTACCCTTTTCAACCTCGAAGGACACTCCTTTAACAGCTTCAAAATATTTGGTTTTTGCAAATGTTGAGCGGGATACCAAAGCTCTGAAGAATGATACTTTGTTCATAACTCTGTATCTGATTTTTACATTTTTAACAGAAATTGCAGATTCAGCCATTTTGTGCCCCTCCTTTTAAATAACTTTTACGTAAGTATTTTCGTGTTTATAAATTATTCTGATTCCGATTGCAGTAACAATTATTGAGATTACAGCCCATATTGCAAGTGAGAGATAATGTGGTGCTTTATCGTAAAGAAGAACATTACGCAAGTCGGTCATAATTAATGCAATTGGGTTACAGTGAATAAGAATGTTGCCTATGATTTCACTCTTTGGCATAATTTTTGTTTCAATAGAGTAGAAGATACCTGAAATATAGAAACCGAGCTGAAGAACAACCGTCAGAACATTTGTAAGGTCTTCAACAAAAACACCGAAATGAGTAATAATTGTTGTAACGGCAACTGTTACCATAAATAAAAGCATCCAGAGTGGAATTACCCATAAAACTTTCCATGTAACAGGTACGCGATAAAAAATCATAAAAACAACTGTAAGTGCAAAGGAAACAAGCATTTTGAAAGCAAAAACAAATGCTTTTTCAAGAACAAAGATGAATTTAGGAATATACACTTTAGTTACGATACTTTTCTTATCTTGAACAAGTTTAACACCTGCTTTTACAACCTTACTGAAAAACTGCCAGGAGTTAAGACCGATAAAAACAAAAACAGGGAAGTACTGTTCACGGCTACCAAAAACAAACACGGCAACAAATGAGTAAACCAGCATGTAAAGCAACGGGTCTAAAAACCACCACAACCAACTCAAAAAAGAGCCGGCAACCTCTGCCTTCAAGGTGGATTGAGCCGCATAGAAGGTATAGTTTTTGAATTTTCTAACGTCATTTATAAATCTCTTCATAGTAATCTCACTTCCGTTAATCAGATTTATTTACAGATACTATATTATAACACTATATTATGCCATTTTCAAGAGTTGTAACTGTATTGTAACAGGTTGTGTAAATGATTGATTTGTTTGACAATAATCACATTATGCATTATAATTTTTTGTAGCGGAGGTGAACAGAATTGAAACCTGCAATAAGTATTATTATGCCAGTTTATAATGTGGAAAAATATATTTCCACAAGTATAGAAACAATTTTAGCTCAGAGTTTTACTGATTTTGAGCTTTTGCTTGTTGATGACTGTTCTCCGGATAACAGCGGTAAAATATGTGATGACTATGCGCTTAGAGATAGTCGTATAAAGGTTATGCACTTTACACAAAACGGTGGAGTTGCAAATGCACGCAATACGGCTATGCAAACCGCCACCGGTAAATATCTGTGCTTTTTAGACAGCGACGATTATTTTGATGAAAATATGCTTGAAGTGTTGATTCAATCTGTCACTGAAAATCCTGCACAAGTTGTGATTTTTGGTGTTGTTGAGGAATATTACGGAGAAGAAGGAACTCTTAAAGGCACAAAAAGAGTTGCTCCCGAAAATCGTATTATTAAAAACAAAAAAGAACTTAGAGAAGAGATTCTTCGTCTTGAAGCAAGGGATTTGTATGGATATCCCTGTAATAAAATGTATAATCTTGATTTCTTGCGGGAGAGCAAGGCAGTTTTCCCTAAAATGAGATTCAATGAAGATATTATTTTCAATATAGACTTTTTTATGGATGCAGAAACTTGCAACACGCTTGATTTTGCACCGTATCATTACGTGAAACATACGGGAAGTACAACAGGAAGTTTTATACCGACTTATTATGATGATATAATGGTGAAAATTGACCGATTGTATGAGCAACTGGAATATTGGAATATGTCAGACAAAAAAAATCTTGAATTTCTTGCTTTACGATATACAAGATATTTGTTTTCTGCATTGGAAAGAAATTGTGATAAGCGTGCCAATATGAATAGCAAACAGCGAAAGCAATTTTTTAAAAAAGCAGTTAACAGTGAAAGGTTCAATAAACTTTCAAATTATCTGACAGGCAAAGGCTTGATTGGAATAATGGCAAAAATGCTGAAAACAAAAAGCAGTTTTCTTTGTTTGCTGATTGCAAGAGTGATTTATACCGTAAAAAACTTTTTGCCTGAACTTTTTACAAAGATAAATTAAAAACTCCTACGGTTTATTCCGCAGGAGTTTTACTATATATCAGCAATATTTTTTTGTGATTTCTAACATCTTGTCCATTTTGCGTTCCATATCTGCAACCAATTCAAACTGTGTACGACAACGGTCAAGATTGTGTTCGGGATAATTTGTGTGGAAATAAATGTCACCGTTAAGATAGTCTGTGAGAAAACGAATGCCACATTCATAAGTCATCATTTTAGCACCGAAAGGAAGAAGCTCTTTTTCAAGGTCTGTAAGAGCATCCTTTGCGCTGCCAAGATAACCTTTAACATATGCCTCATAAAGAGGAAGACTCAAACTTACTTTTGAAAGGTCTTTTTCATCTTCTGCTGCTGTGTTTGCACCAAAACGGATGCTGTCACCAAAATCATAAAGTGAAAGTCCCGGCATAACAGTATCAAGGTCAATAATGCAGATGCCCTTGTTTGAAACATTGTCAAAGAGAATATTGTTGAGCTTTGTGTCGTTATGAGTAACTCTTAATGGAAGTTTACCCTCGTCAATCATATCAACAAGAATATGAGTTTCAGCCTCGTGGCTCAGTGCAAAATCAATTTCTTTACGAACATTTTCAAGTCTGCCTGAACGGTTTTCTTCAATAGCTTTTTTAAGGTTTTCAAAACGAGATGCAGTGTTGTGAAATTTTTCTATAGTTTCAAAGAGCGTTGAACCGTCGAAATCTGAAAGAAGATTCTGAAAATCACCAAAGGCAACACCGGCGTTACAGAAAACCTGTTCATCATCAATTGAGTTGCAGGTATAAACATCATCTATGTATTTATACACTCTCCAACAGTCATTGTTGTCATCTATAAAGAAGTACTTACCATTCTTGCAAGGTAGGAAGGTAAGTGTTCCGCGGTCTGCCCAGGGGATGTTGAATTCTTCGTTCTTTTTGCGGATGTGATTTGTAACAGCAACAATGTTGCTCATAAGACCCTCGGGGTTTTTAAAAGCTTCAGTATTAATTAACTGAAGTACATATTTTGCAACTTGTCCGTTTTCTTCAAAAATTAATGTAAAAGTGCTGTTAACGTGACCGTTATTGATTTTTTCATATCCCGTGAAAGTTCCTTTAAGTGAAAAAACATCACAGATTTCCTTTAAGTCAAATGGAAGGTTTGACAAATAAAACACCTCAATATAATAAAAATAAAGCTGACAAATTGCCAGCGCCTCAGTGTATAACAAACAGATTATATATCTTTTGTCGAATTAAGTCAATATGCATTTTACATAAGATATATGTCTTATTTTATTGAAAAAGACTCTTTACATAGGAACGATTTTAATGTAAAATATACTAAATATGGTAAACGGAAAAGTGTGTTTACCACGGAGGTGTTTTATTATGGAACCAAAATATAAAAGAGTACTCTTAAAAGTCAGCGGTGAGGTTCTTGCCGGGGATAAAAAACATGGATTTGATTTTGATACTGTAAACAGCGTTTGCTCTGCTGTAAAGGAAATGGCAGATTTAGGCACAGAAGTTGCTATCGTTGTTGGTGGCGGAAACTTCTGGAGAGGTCGTAGCAGTGGCGATATGGACAGAACACGTGCTGACCATATAGGTATGCTTGCAACAGTTATGAATTCCTTGGCGCTTGCTGATTCACTTGAACAGTTGGGTGTGATTGTAAGAGTTCAGACAGCTATTGAAATGAATAAAATTGCAGAACCATACATCAGCCATCGTGCAAAGCGTCATCTTGAAAAAGGAAGAGTTGTAATTTTCGGATGCGGAACAGGTAATCCATTCTTTTCAACTGATACTGCAGCAGCACTCCGTGCGGCTGAAATCGATGCTGACATTATTTTTAAAGCAACAAATGTTGACGGTGTTTATGATAAAGACCCCAACCGTTTTGATGATGCAATCAAATATGATGTTATTACTCATCAGGACATTTTAAGTAAGGGCCTTGCGGTTATGGACAGCACAGCTGCTTCACTTTGCCGTGACAATAAAATTCCACTTCTTGTGTTCAATCTTCAGCAGCCTGAAAATATGGTTAAGGCTGTTTTGGGCGAAACAGTGGGTACTCTCGTAGTTGACGAGAAATAATTTAAAAGGAGAAAAACTATGAATACAGTTTTTGACACAATGAAAGAAAAAATGAATAAGACCATCGGTGCTTTGGAAAAGGAGTTTGCTTCTATGAGAGCAGGCAGAGCGACTCCCGCTGTCCTTGATAGAATTTCAGTTGATTATTACGGAGTTCCTACACCGATTCAGCAGATGGCAGCTGTTTCAGTAAGTGAAGGTAGAATTCTTATTATTCAGCCTTGGGATGTAAGCACAATCAATCCAATTTCAAAGGCAATTCAGGCTTCTGATATTGGTATTAACCCAATGAATGATGGTAAGGTTATTCGACTTACATTCCCACCTCTTACAGAGGAGCGCAGAAAGGCTCTTTGTAAGGATGTAAGCAAGACTGCTGAAGAATCAAAAGTTGCTATCCGTTCAATTTGTCGCGATGCAATGGATAAAATCAAGACAATGAAGAAAAACAGCGAGATTACTGAGGATGACCAGAAAAACGCTGAAACAAAAATTCAGAAAATTACAGATGATTTCATTAAAGAGATTGATGTAATCGCTGATAAAAAAGAAAAAGAAATTATGGAGATATAATCAAATTGCGGGCGGATAATTCCGCCCTGATTTGCTTATTTTAAGGTTATGAAGGATAAAAGAATTCCTGAATTTTCAGTTTTGCCCAAACATATCGGAATCATTATGGATGGTAACGGCAGATGGGCAAAACAGAGAAATCTTCCAAGATATAAAGGTCATATTGAGGGTGCAAAAACATTTCGCAAAATCGGTGAGTTTGCTGCCGAGGTGGGTGTAAAGTGCCTTACTTTCTATGCTTTTTCAACAGAGAATTGGAAACGTCCTCAAGAGGAAGTTGACGCGATAATGCAGTTGTTCAGAGAATATCTTAATGAGGCTGAGGAACGCAAAGAGGAAAATCGTGAAAAAGGCATATGTCTTCGTTTTATCGGTGACAGAAAAGGAATCCCCGAGGATATTCAGGCACTTATGGAGCATATTGAAAATGAAAGTCAATATGAGTCCAAGGTGATTTTAAACCTTGCAGTTAATTATGGCGGACGTCACGAAATTACTGAGGGTGTTAAAGTAATTGCTCAAAAAGTGGCTGACGGTGAGATTTCCCCTGAAGATATAACAGAAGAAATGATTTCGCAAAATCTTTATACAAAAAATCTTCCGGACCCGGATTTGATTATCAGACCAAGCGGGGAGTACAGATTATCAAACTTTTTAACATGGCAGTCAGCTTATGCGGAATTCTGGTTTTCAAATGTGCTTTGGCCTGATTTCACTGAAGAAAATCTTTGTGAAGCGTTGAGAGAATTTGAAAAACGAAACAGACGTTTCGGTGGGGTATAAGTTTTAGAAAAGAGGAAGTTTTATGGCAAAAAGAATAGTATTTGGTCTTTTGTGGACTGCAATAGGAATTTCTATGCTTTTCCTTATGCACACATGGATTTTCATAGTATTTGCAATGTTTCTGTGCTTTATGGCAACTTATGAACTTAATCGTTCAATCGGCCTTAAAAATAAACCAATAATGATTTTAAGCATTGCAGTTTCAACAATTTTCCCTTTATATTATGAATTCGGACATTATTTAAGAGATTTGGATGTTCTTAATTTGAAAACAGAATATCTTATAACCATATATGTTCTCATTCTTTGTTTTCTTATGTTGCACAACCACGAAAACACCAAGTTTTCAGATGTGTCATTTGTGGTAATGTCATCACTCTTTATCCCGTTCGCATTCACAAGACTTATATATTTCAGAGATATTGCAGTGTATTACCCCGATAAAGGCTATACAAATGCTCATGGCGTGTTCCTTATTTTATTCATCCTTTTCTCTGCGTGTATGACGGATACTTTCGCATACTTTACAGGCAGTTTTCTGGGCAAACACAAACTTTGTCCTAAAATCAGTCCTAAAAAGACGGTTGAGGGTGCAATCGGTGGCGTTTTAGGTTGCGTTCTTGCCAATGTAATTCTTTATGCGGTTTATGATAACTTTGTTTTTGAAAATCCTATTCACAATTATCTGCCTATTATTATAGCTTCTGTAATTATATCAATTGTCGGAATGTTTGGTGACCTTACAGCATCTTTGATTAAGCGTAATTACGGAATTAAAGACTTCGGAAATCTTATTCCCGGTCATGGCGGAATTATGGACCGTTTTGACAGCATTATGTTTGTTTCTGCTGCGTTCTATGCAGTATTTAACATCTTTGAGGTGTCTATATAATGACAAAAAATTTAAGTATTTTAGGCTCAACCGGTTCAATCGGTACACAGAGCCTTGAAACAGCAAGAAAGTGCGGTTACTCTGTCTCCGCGCTTTCGGCATATTCTAACGTAGATTTAATTGAGGAGCAAATCCGCGAATTTAAGCCACAGATTGCTGCTTTGGTGGATGAAAATGCGGCAAAAGAGCTTAAAGCAAGAGTTGCTGATACAGATACAAAAATTCTTTCGGGTATAGAGGGCGTTTGTGAATGTGCAAGTGTTGAAAGTGCGGATACAGTAATCAACTCCGTTGTTGGTATGGCAGGACTTAAACCAACACTTTCAGCAATTGAGGCCAACAAAAAGATTGCCCTTGCCAATAAAGAAACCCTTGTTGCAGGTGGTTTGCTTGTGACCACAAGGGCAAGGGAAAAGTGCGTTGATATTTTACCGGTTGACTCTGAACATTCTGCGATTTTTCAATGTTTACAGGGCAAACCCTCAAATAAAGCATTAAAGAGAATCATTCTTACCGCAAGTGGTGGACCATTCTTTGGTAAAACACGTGAAGAACTTGAAAAAGTAACAGTTGCAGATGCACTTAAGCATCCTAATTGGAGTATGGGACAAAAAATAACCATTGACTCTGCTACAATGATGAATAAGGGTCTTGAACTTATCGAGGCAGTCTGGCTTTTCAATATTCATCCTTCAAAAATAGAGATTGTTGTGCATAGGGAGAGTATAATTCATTCTGCAGTTGAGTATGATGATAATGCGGTAATTGCTCAGTTGGGGCTTCCCGATATGAAAATTCCGATTCAGTACGCCCTCACATATCCTGAGAGAATAGAATCTCTTACGGGAGAATTGGATTTGACGAAGTTGGGGACTCTTACATTTTACAAACCCGATTATGAAACATTCAGATGTATGGACATCTGTCGTGAGGCAATAACACGTGGAGGTTTATATCCTGCATTTGCTAATTCTGCCAATGAACAAGCAAATCTGATGTTCAGAAAAGGTGAAATCGGATTTTTGCAGATTGCAGAGTTGGTTGAAAAAGTTATGAATGAGGCTCCAAAGGTGGAAACTTATTCAGTTGATGATGTTTATGAAGCAGATACCCTCGCAAGAGAGTTGGTAATTAAGTATTCAGGAAAGCAGTGATTTTTTGGAAATCTGGTCAAAGGTGTGGCCTTTTTTAGTTGCAATTTTATTTTTTGGACTTTTAATATCAATTCATGAGTTAGGTCATTTCACTTTTGCAAAACTTTTTAAAGTAAAGGTAAACGAATTTGCTCTTGGTATGGGTCCCGCCATTTTCAAAAAGAAAAAAGGCGAAACCACTTATGCGCTTCGTCTTTTGCCTATTGGCGGATATGTAAGTATGGAAGGTGAGGACGAAGAAAGCACCGATGAAAATGCATTTAACCGCAAAAAAGTATGGCAAAAAATTATTATAGTTGCGGCAGGCGCCATAATGAACCTGATTTTAGGCGTGGTAATTGTTGCAACCTGTCTTTCGATGGATGAATTGGTAGGTACTACCCAGATTTTACAGTTCCACGAAAATGCAATCAGTCAGCAGACAGGACTGCGTGAGGGTGACCAGATTATTGAAATCGATGGTCATAGAGTTTTTTCAGATATGGATATTTCATTTCTTATGACAAGAAGTGATGATGGCGTTTTTGATATGACGGTACGCCGTGACGGTGAAAAAGTGGAACTTTCGGGCGTAAAGTTTAAAACAACCTTTGAGAATGGTTATACCCTTATAACTTATGATTTTGTGTTGTTAGGCAAAGAAACAACATTTCTGAATGTGTTTGCAAATTCCTTTAAACAGACCGCGTCAATCGGAAGACTTGTGTGGTTAAGTCTTTTTGATTTGGTGACAGGACGGTATGGGCTTTCTGATTTATCAGGTCCTGTGGGTACAGTGAATATTCTTGCTGACGTAACTTCTTCAGCGGTGGAGAGTAGGGCAAATCTTATTTCTGCACTTACCCTTATGGCTTTTGTTTCAATAAATATTGGTATATTCAACCTTTTACCTTTACCTGCTCTGGATGGCGGAAGACTATTTTTCCTGCTGATTGAGGGAATTCGCAGAAAACCGATAAATCCTAAATATGAGGGCTATGTTCACGGCGCAGGACTGGCACTTTTATTGCTTTTAATGTTAGTTGTAACTTTTAATGATATAATAACTTTAATCAGGAATTAAAGATGGTGAGAAAATGATAGAACGCAGAAAAAGTCGTGTTGTAACGGCGGGAAATATTAAAATTGGCGGAGATAATCCCATTGCAGTTCAATCAATGCTGAATGTTATTGCGGAAGACGCCGAGGGTAATGTAAGACAAGCTGTTGAATTGGAAAAAGCAGGGTGTCAGATTATCCGACTCACTGTGCCTAATAAAGAGTCTGTTAAAACTCTTTA